>DEQG01000048.1:34742-39371 GCA_002360325.1 Salinicoccus sp. UBA3372
TCTTCTTTAACTTCTGAATCCTGTTCCACCGGATATCTCTCATTGATGTATCCGACGGCTTCGCTGCCCTGTATCTGACCGATTGCCCAGTAGGCTGTCCCTTTGATCATCGGTCTCGGGTCATTTTCTGCAACACGCTTCAATGTATCTATCGAGGACTCTTCCCTGAAATGTGCCAGAGCAATTATAGCATTTCTCTGAATCGGTTTCTTCCCTCTCCAGACTCCTGCAAGGTGGCCGTATTTATCCTTGAAATCCCTGTTGGATATTTCAAGCAGCGGTTCAAGTTCCGGCTTTAATATTTCCGGCTCGAGAATGATGTCTTCATGGTGATCCGTGTTGATGCCTTTATTTCTCGGGCACACCTGCTGGCAAGTATCACAGCCGTACAGTCGGTTGCCGATTTTGGAACGGTACTCATCCGGCATCGACCCTTTGATCTGTGTTAAAAATGAAATGCACTTGTTTGAATCGAGCTGTCCGTTGCCGACCAGCGCCCCTGTCGGACATCTGTCGACGCATATGTTGCAGTCTCCGCATGAGTCGATCAGCTCCTCATCCGGCGGAAACGGATAGCTGACGATCATCTCGCCCAAATATGAATATGTCCCGACATTCGGGTTGATGACAAAACCGTTCTTGCCGATAAATCCGAGTCCGCTTCTTCTGGCCACTTCCCGGTCACTGAGCACTCCCGTATCGACCATCGATTTCGTCTCAATCTCTGGATTCAGTGACTTGATGTATTCTTCCAGCTTATCGAGCCTTTTATTTAACAGAGTATGGTAGTCCATGCCCCATGACGCCCGGGCGAATATACCGCGGCGGCTGCCCTTCCGCCCTTTCGGCGCATCCGGCAGCTTGTTCGGATAACCGACTGCAATCGCGATGATGCTCTCGGCGTTAGGCAGGCTGACCTTCGGATTGGTGCGCTCTTCCACACTGCCTTTCTCAAAACCGGAAGCGAATCCTTTATCCAGGTAATCAATCAGTTTTGCCTTATATTCCACGAAAGGCTCGGCATGTGTAAAGCCGATTTCATCTATACCGATGCTGTGCGCATAATCAATCACTTTCTGTTTGAATTCATAGCGGTCCATGAAAATCCTCCTTCCATTGAAATTTATGCCGATAAAGTGTAATATTAAATTAATCATATTCGAAGGAGTGAAATTAGGCCGATGGAGTAGATTATCCTTTTCAACAGACATATTCATGCTTATTTTTTGATGCAGAAAATGTCGGATCAGGATAATTCCATGCCTAACTTCCACTCAACCATATGGATGATATTATGCTTTATAATGCATATTATTATAACATATATAGGCTTGTTATCCCTGGTTCGATTTATAAAATCGGGGGTTTTTTTATGCTACAAATTAACGATGTACACTTGGAAATTAACGGAGAAACTCTGCTTGAAGTGGAAAATTTAAAAGTTCAGGAGTATAAGACAGTCGGTCTGATCGGCAGAAACGGCAGCGGCAAGACTACACTTTTCAACCATATCCTAAAAAATCCGCACCGCTTCACCGATGAGACCATCCAGCTCATTCCGCAGATCAAAGACAGCGACCTGGAGAAAAGCGGCGGAGAAACGACACAGCTGTATTTGAATCAGACTCTGAATCTGGATGCCGGAGTCATGCTGCTGGATGAACCGACCACACATCTTGATGAACGAAACTCACAGGCACTGGTGAAAAAGTTGAAACAGATCAATAATATAAAAATCATCGCCTCACACGACCGGGAATTTTTAAACCGCATCGCAGATGAGATATGGGCTGTGGAAGATAAGACGATCAAAGCATATCCCGGCAACTACGATAAATATAAAGAGATGAAAGACCAGCAGTTCGAGCGCGCCCAGGAAGAATATAAGCAGTACGAGAATAAAAAAGCACAGCTTGAAAACGCGGTGGACAATAAAAAGAAGCAGGCTTATCAGGCAAACCGCGTGGACGGAAAGAAAGCAGAGACACCCTACTACAACAAGCAGCAGAAAAGACTGCACCAGGTCGCTAAAGGCATGCAGTCAAGAATCGACCAGCTCGAAAAGAAAGAGAAACCGCGTGTTGAAAAAGGAGTTAAGTTCCATACCAAAAGCATGGAATCACTAGGAAACAAAACAATCATCAGAATAGAACATGAAAACATTCAACGGGGCGAAAAAAATATCATTGAAGATGGGACTTTATTCGTCAAAGCCGGTGAAAAGATTGCCATTACAGGGCACAATGGCAGCGGCAAAACAACACTGCTCAATCACATCCATGAAAAATATAAACACTCTACACTGAAAATCGGATACTTCTATCAGCAGCTGGAATCATTGGATAATGAAAAGACGATTATTGAAAACATCTCAGAGACCAGCCTGTATGATGAAACAACCGTAAGAACGGTGCTCGCGAGACTCGGAATCAGACGAGAAGCTGTCCATAGGAAAGTCCACGTCATCAGCGGCGGTGAACGTGTGAAAGTCCAGCTCGTCAAGATTCTGATGTCGGATATCCAGGTGCTGATGCTGGATGAACCGACGAACTTTCTCGACATTCATACACTTGAGGCATTGGAGGAAATGCTCGTAAACCATCCTGCCACCATCATCCTTGTCTCCCATGACAAAGTGCTGAAGGATAGGGTCACCGATATCGAATACGAAGTCAAAGACGGCAGTCTGATCGGTGATCAGACTGTGGCACATATGGATAATGTTGATGAAGAACTGATGATTATCGAAAACAAAATATCTGACGTCCTAGGCAGATTATCCATCGAACCGAACGAAGAACTGGATCAGGAGTTCAATCGTTTAATTAAGGAAAAACGGGTATTGAAGGATAAAGAAGACGAAAGGAGACAGTGAAATGCTTAAAATAAAAAGAGTCTACGATGATATTTCCCAGCAGGACGGTAAACGTATTCTTGTCGACGGCGTCTGGCCGAGGGGCATTAAAAAAGAGGACCTTGAACATGACGACTGGATGAAAGACATCGCCCCGTCTACCGACCTCAGAAAATGGTTCGATCACGATGCCGACAAATGGGATGAATTCAGGAAAAAGTATAAAAAGGAATTGAAAGATCATAAAGAAGACCTGAAACAGTTGAAAAAAGACTCGGACGGTCATAACGTCACGCTGCTCTATGCTGCAAAGGACGAGGAGCATAATCAGGCGGTTGTGATCAAGGAATACGTCGAAAACATGTAAAGACAAAATACGCAATCACATCATTTGAGATTGCGTGTTTTTTTTATGTCATCTGTCCAGTAAGAAAACTGCCATTACCTGACTGACGGACTTTTCCAAATTGAAACTTGTCGTTTCGCTTTTCATCGCTTCCTCCAAAGATACGGGTGAGTGCTGGATGGAGAATATGGCGTCCAGATCATCATTCACCAATTCATAGGCATCTTCTGTCAGACTGCCGCCGAACGCGATAATCGGAACATTATATTTTTTTGCTGATTTTGCCAGTCCTGCCGGCACTTTGCCCATGGAAGTCTGTGCATCCAGTTTACCTTCTCCGGTAATGATCAGATCTGCATGCTTCATTTCTTTCTCCACATCCAACAAATCGATGACGAGTCCGATGCCTGACTCGAGATCCGCGTGTAAGTAACCGTAAAATGCCGCACCAAGACCGCCTGCAGCGCCGCCGCCCTCGACCTTGGATATATCGACATCCATCTGTCTTTCAGTCACTTCGGCAAAGGTTTTAAGACCATTATCCAGTTCAGACAGCCTCTCCTCCGTCACCCCTTTTTGAGGACCGAATATATAAGTTGCCCCATCAGTGCCATATAACGGATTATTGACATCGCAGGCCACCCTGAAATGACCGTCATCGAATTTAGAAGCATCCGGTGTTTTTATTACTTTATCGATTTTTGACAGCGCACCGCCGCCGGGTTCAAGCTCCGCACCGTGTTCGTCTAAAAACTGATATCCGAGCGCCTGGAGCATGCCGACGCCCCCGTCATTGGTCGCGCTGCCGCCGAGACCGATAATAAACTCCCTCGCACCGTTTTCATAAGCGTGATCGATCATTTCACCGACACCGAAAGTGGTCGCTTTATAAGGATCCAGTTCATCATCTGTGAGCAGAGGCAGTCCGCATGCTTCGGCAATTTCTATAATGGCAAGGCTGTCGTCTTTGACGAAGCCATATTCAGCATTGACCTTGGCGCCAAGCGGACCGGTGACCTCCACGCGCTGGAGCTTACCATTCAGTCCATCAATCAGTGCCTCGGTCGTACCTTCACCGCCGTCAGCCATAATGTATGACTTTATTTCGGCATCACTAAATACAGATCTTATACCTTGTGAAACAGCCTGATTCGCTCCCTGTGATGACAGACTTCCCTTGAAAGAGTCCATTCCAACAATGACTTTCATATCCTTCTCCCCTATCTCGCTTAAACATTGAATTATGCTTTATCAACAACCGGTGCAAGATTTTCAATTATCGCTTTAGTTACATCTTCAGTGTCATAATTACCGCCAAGGTCTCTTGTTAGGATACCTTTTTTCGTTGTTGAGCGAATTGCTTTGTGCAGTTCTGCCGCTTCATCTTCCAATCCAAAATGCTCCAACATAAGCGAAGCACTTTCTTTCT
>DEQG01000048.1:39438-40026 GCA_002360325.1 Salinicoccus sp. UBA3372
TTTGAACAGCGACTTCCTGACCGCCTTCACGTCCATCGAAGTTGCGACCGCCAATTCCTGAATACTCACCTTCAGAGTTCTCTCTTACCAGTATCCAGTTTAAATTATCCGCATCTTCATGTGTAATTCTTCTGGGAACCCCTGGTAAAAAATCTACCGGTCTGATATTTGCCCACTGGTCAAGTCCCTGGCAAATTGCTAAGCGCAGTCCCCATAAACTGACATGGTCAGGCACTCCCGGATAACCGACAGCACCGAAGTAAATTGCATCATAATCACGCATTTTTTCTACCCATCATCAGATATCATTTTACCGTGTTCTAAATAATATTCACAGCCCCACCCCAAAGCGATCTATCTTGGAACATAAAGCGATGGTTTCATGCTTAAAAGCACAGGATGGAAAAGCCGCAAGGAACGTCATGGAATCTCACAGAAAACGTGCATATAAAGAAATTATAAAAGCTTTGGAAGTTATAAATCAGGAGAAATGAAGATATAAAACGGACAGTATGGGTTAGAAACTCATTTCTGTCCGTTTTTTGATGATGAATCCGGACAGTTATTTCTCTGATAGGATTCCATCCG
>DEQG01000048.1:40080-42045 GCA_002360325.1 Salinicoccus sp. UBA3372
AATCCGGACAGATCTGAACTACACTCGCTTTCTGTCCGGTTTCTTGAGTTGATCACTTCTACTCCCCCAGCAATTCCAAACCGCGCTCATAGTCCTTCTGCCAGACGTCTTCAGGCACCATATTCCCGCCTGTACTCCATACAAGATGCGTGCCCTCTGTCATATCCGGCAGTTCTTGCTGCAGTCTGTAGCCGCCGGCCATTCCTGCCAGAGCCGACGGTTCCAGCTTCATCTGCTCTGTATCCCATAACTTCGCGAGCATTCTATACAATGACTCATCATGAATGGTATAAAATCCGGATATCATCTTCTCAACGGTCTTACCGATAAACTTCGACGGTCTGCCGACAGCAAGTCCGTCAGCAATCGTCACATTATGCAGACCGATGTCACGTACACAAATGTCATCATGCTTCCCACTCATCACACCGAGCAGCATGCATGGCGAATTCACAGGTTCTGCAAAAACCGGATGAACATCATCTCCGAACACTTCTTTCAGGCCGAAAGTGATGCCGCCCGGCGCACCGCCGACACCGCATGGAAGATATACGTACAGCGGGTTGTCCGCATCGACTTCAATTCCTGCTTCCGTAAGCTGATTCTTCAGTCTCAACGCGCTGACAGCATAACCTAAAAACAGCGTTTCAGAATCTTCATCATCTACAAAATAAAAATCGTCACGCTTCATCGCTTCATCTCTGCCCGCTTCTACAGCCTTGCTGTAGTCGTCTTCATGCTCAATCACATTTACGCCATATTCCCGGAGCAATGTCTTTTTCCACTCTTTCGCATCAACAGACATATGAATGTCCACTTCAAAGCCCAGCTGAGCGCTCATAATGCCTATGCTCAAGCCCAGATTCCCCGTTGAGGCACAAACGACCGTATACCTTCTGAAGACCTCTCTGAAGCGCTCTGCAGCAAATTGTGCATAGTCCTGTGCATCATCTATCAGAGCGTATTCCACAGCCAGCTCCTCCGCATACTTCAATATTTCATATATGCCGCCGCGGGCTTTGACCGATCCGGAAATCGGCAGTATGTCATCCCTTTTAATGTATAAATTCCCTTTTAAATCTTGTCCTTCAGTTCCGTTTAAATAACGCTGCATATTTTCTATCTTTTCAACGGATGATTCTATAATGCCGCCGCTGCCTTCCATCCCTGGAAACAATTTTTGTATCAGCGGCGCAAACTTCACCAGTCTCTCTTCCGCTGCCTTGATATCATCAATTGTAAAGCCACTGACTGCAGCATTATTATAAGTGTCATACTTATCGTTCAGCCAGAACACTTCAGTCATCTCAGATAACCGTTTTAAAACTGCATCATTCATATTATCCCTCCGGATTAAAAAAAGAGTAAGCTCAGCCTACTCTTAATCTCTCACTTATTCAAACATCTACTTGCTTTCCATCGCATTTCTGATGCGTGACGGAATCATAACTACAGCTGCTGTCATATCCTCAGGGCGGAATGTTTTATCGATGCATTCATCAAAAAACTCAAGATGCTTTTCATCAATCTTCTGGTTGGTAACTTCTTCTGTACCGCTCATCTGATCTTCCTGCACGCTGTACCAGTATAAATATTCTACATTATTGAATTTTTCCCTGAAAATAGTTTCTACGTACATTTTTTCCCCTTCCAGGTTCATAAGTACATCATCCATATTTTCATGCATATAGTCTATCCATGCATCCACGCGCTTGCCTTTGCCTTCTTTAACACGAAATTTCGTGAGCTCCACTCTCATCGATTTCACCTCTCAAGTATTTGATACAACAAAACACCTTATAACTCAATTAACATCACTGTTTCAACATTCGAATTTATCAGTCGTGAGCTATCATTAAATATGTAATAATATATTAAAAAGGATGTTTATATGAAATTAATTTTAGCTTCATCTTCACCACGCAGACGCGATTTGCTCAATCAGATCAACGTCGGATTTGAACT
>DEQG01000048.1:42176-49241 GCA_002360325.1 Salinicoccus sp. UBA3372
TGGTTTTGACCGCTGATACCGTTGTATCGAAAGATGGCATCATCTATGAAAAACCAGAAAACAAAGAGCATGCCTATGAAATGATTAAAGAATTCAGCGGCGCCACCCATCATGTCCACACAGCCTGTCTGCTCCGTTCATTGCATAAGGAAAAGATTATTGTCTCCCAAACCGATGTCATCTTTTATGATTTAAGTGACGAAGATATTGAAAGTTATTTACAGACGGACGATTTTTCTGATAAAGCAGGCGGTTACGGAATACAAAGCCACGGCGCCGTGCTGGTCAAGGAAATTCAGGGGGATTACAATACGGTCGTCGGGCTGCCGCTTGCTGAAGTCGCACGGGCATTAAAAAAATGGCAGGAGTGATTATTTCACTCCCTGCCATTCTCCATAAAACTGCTCCAGATACTCTTCCATGAACCGGTGGCGTTCTTCAGCCAGCGCTTTAGCCGTGTCTGTGTGCATCAGTTCTTTCAGTTTCAGCAGCTTCTCATAAAAATGATTGATCATCGTATTTTGTCCTTTGCGGTATTCTTCAGCAGTCATATCTGTTCTCGCCTCCATTTCTGGTTCATGCATCTCATGATTTTTTGCACCGCCGAATATGAATGTTCTGGCAATGCCGATGGCACCGAGTGCATCCAGTCTGTCAGCATCCTGGACTATTTTATCTTCAATGCTCCTCACTTTGAATTCATTATTCCCGCCTTTGAAAGATACTGCCTGCATCGCATACAATATTTTCTCGACAACCGCTTCCTCAATTTCAAATTTCCTTAAATAATTTTTCGCATCTTCAACTGCATGCTCACTTTTATTCAGCTTGTCATCAATCGTGTCATGAAGCAGACTCGCGGCCGCAATGATGAAATGATCCCCGCCGGCACTTTTCTGAATATGTAATGCATTTCTGTATACTCTCATCACATGATGAAAATCATGCCCCGTCGAATCGCCCGCATGAAAATCCTCTACATATTTTTTCAATGCACTGATAATTTTTTCTTCTTCCATATAGATTCCTCAACATTCCTCATGAAATTGATAAAGCCCTTCAAATTGAAAATACCACACCCAATGGATGTGGTAAAGGTTATATATCTATTACTGAGCTTCCTGGAACTGCAGTTCAAGGTTGCCTTTAACGTTTTTAATTACAAGAACGCCGCCTGTTTCAAGCGGTGCGTGCCAAGTTAAACCGTAGTCTTCACGGTCGATCTGGAATGAACTTTCGAAACCATGGACAGTTCCGCCCATTGGATCTTTACCCTGGCCGTTATATTCCATCACGATTGTTTCTTCTTTAGTCACCATCATGTGTTTTACTGAGAATTCTACTTCCGAGTGAACGTTATGTTATTCACTCAGTTCGTTAAAGAATTTTACAATATCTTTATTCATATCATCGATGTTTTCCGTGTGTAAAAACTGGTGGCCTTCATTTTCATATGCCACGAATTCCACATCTTTACCCTGCTTCTTCATCTTCCCGAACATCTGCTCTGATTCCGTACACGGCACTCTGACATCATGTTTGGAATGGAATATTCTTAAAGGCGCTTTAATGGCAGCTGAATTCTCAAGCGGAGCAATCGCCTTCATGAACTTATCATGTTCGCCGATAAATCCGTATTCATGGGAACGGAGCTCTCTGCGCCATTTGGATGTATTTTTAAGAAGCGTCTTCAAATGGGATATGCCGACGATATCCACCGCACCTTTCCACAATTCCGGATATTGCGTAATCGACAGCAATGTAATGAAGCCGCCGTAACTTCTCCCCATTATGAAAATATGATCTTCATCAGCACCGTGAACATCGATTAAGTGATTTCTCAAATAAACAACGTCACGAACCGCATCCAGACGTCTCTCCTTATCATCCAGCCCGATATAAAATTTATGGTACCCCGTGCTGCCGCGAATATTCGGCACTGCAACCTGGCAGCCTTCCTTATACAATTTATAATACAGTTCATTGAATTCAGGACGTGCCTGGGACTCCGGGCCGCCGTGAATGTTGATGACAGTCCTCACATTACCGTCTGGCTGTTCGTAAAGATAGTACGGGACATCCAGATCATCAAATGATATATAAGTGTCTGCAGAGAGGGATACTTCAGTATTGACCGGCGGATTGCCGAACAGTTTTTCAAGTGAGCCCTCTATAAGATCATAACGATAGAAATGGTGCGGTTCCGCCATGCCGGAATATAAAAAATACAGATGGCTTTTATTTTTCTTGAATGAATGGATGACCCCTTCGAAAGGAAGTTCCAGTTTCGTCAATGACCGTTCGTTTATGTCGAATTTATACACACGTGAAAATCCATTTTCATTCAAAGTCAGATAAGACGTGTTTTTATCAGCTGACAACGTAAAATGTTCAATATTCCATTCAAAATCTGTGATTCTCTCAAAGTGCCACGTTTTTTTATTCAGCGAATAAAGATTCAAATAGCCGTTCGTATAGTCACTGATGAAAACTGCACGGCTGTCATCGAGCGATGTATAACTTTTAAACCGGCCTTCCGGCAGAGGAAGCTCCTCGGCTTCACCTTCATCCAGATCATATAAATATAACCGCTGGTTGATGTTCGTCGTGTCCTGGCTGATCAGAAGCCTCCTGTCATCATATTTTGATAAGATTTTGATCGGTCTGCCGAATGTCTGGAGCAGTTCCCTGTCCCCGCCCGGCGTGGATGAATATAATTCAAATTCAGCTTTATCCTGATGGTTTCTCAAGTAGATGAGTCTTTCATCGACAGTCGTTCCGTAATAATGATAGTATTCTGGTGAATCTGTCAGATGAATATTTTCATCCAGCAGTTTGAACTGTTCTCTTTCATTGCCGTTAAAATCTGTTGATATAATCAACTGATCGTCTGCAAACCAGTATTTCTTGACGTTCTGGTCCTCTTCAGTCACCTGTTTTATTGAACCGTCACCGAGATTGTATTTATGAAGTTCTCTTTTGCCGGTCTGATCACTGATGAAATATAGATGATTATATTTAATCTTCATGTTCAAATACTTTACATACTCCGTCATTCTCATCACTCCTTATACTTATATAATACAAAAATACCCCAAACCTTTTCTCTTTGAAAGGTTTAGGGTACTGTATCAGAAATTTTCTACTTTGCCTTCTGTAATTCTGCGTTCGATGAGTCTGTCGCCGATATATATATAAATCATTCCTGTTTCGAAATCCGTGTAATTCGATTTATAATATACAGCTTCATAGTCATAATCATCGTTAATATTATCCACAATCATATAATCACCGTCGATGTTTTTAAGAAACACTCTCTTTCCTGAGGCATAATCAAAGAAATCATTGTCCACCGCAAGGTTGAACGGGATGAATGTCAGGAATGTCTGAGGCAGTTTGGTCAATATATAGCTCGACAGAGACCCTTGGAGAATGAGATCCATCAACTGTTCTCTGTCTTCTCCGATGATCAAATGATCTGTTTTTTTCTTCTGGGCATATTGAACTGCTTTTTCAAATGCGTGTTTAGGAACAGTTTCAATAATATCTAGATTACAATCCAATTCTTCAGCACGGTTTTTAATCAGCTGGAAGTCCACTTCTTTATTGTACTTTAACTCATCGGAACTGATGTCGACGACAAGAATATTAAGATTATCATCATTTTGAACCAACTCAAGGGCATGTTTGACCATGCTCTCACCTTGAATACCGTATTCAATTACAATTGTAACGTTTTTACCCATAATAAGTCTCCTCTAATCACAGATATGATGTAAATATGATTATAACATCTTGTCACAGAATTGATATATTATAAATAAATTTATTTGTGATAATTTACAGCAATCTGAGTGCCGATTTCCGCATTATTCTTAACGAGCTTGATATTCGTTTCCAAGCTCTTTCCATCAGTGTTTTCTACAACTTTACTCAATAGGAACGGTGTTGACTCTTTCCCATGGATGCCTTTTTCCTGAGCTTCCTTGACTGCGTCCCCGATGATGCCGTCAATATAATCCTTGTCCATTGCATCCTCCTCAGGTATCGGGTTGGCCACGACAATACCGCCGTGCAGTGCCAATTCATATTTTGTCTTCGCAATGGATGCGATCTCTTCTGTCGTATCACTTGAAGCATTGAGTCCAATGCCGCTTTCGCGCGTGAAGAACGCCGGAAGTTCATCCGTCTGATAACCGATTACAGGGACACCTTTGGTTTCCAGGTATTCCATTGTCTTATCAAGGTCCAGGATTGATTTCGCCCCTGCACAAATGACGACAACATCAGTCTGTGCAAGCTCTTCCAAGTCTGCTGAAATATCCATTGTATCTTCAACGCCGCGGTGAACGCCGCCGATACCGCCTGTAACGAAGAAACGGATGCCCGCCATCTCTGCACAAATCATAGTGGACGCCACAGTTGTTGCACCCAGTTTTTTTGTTGCAACCACCTGTGCCATATCTCTTCTGGACACTTTCGCGATGTCTTCAGTGTTACCCATGATCTCAAGCTCTTCATCGTTCAGCCCGATTTTGATCTTACCGTCGATGATTGCAATCGTTGCAGGCACTGCCCCGTTTTCTCTGACAATCTGCTCTACTTCTTTTGCCATTTCGACGTTTTGCGGGTAGGGCATACCGTGTGAAATGATTGTTGATTCCAATGCCACAACCGGTTTATTTTCATCTAAAGCTCTCTGTACTTCATCTGTAATGCTTAAAAATTGTTTCATTTGATTTCCTCCAGGTTTTTTAATAATTGATGTTCATCCAGGTCCTGTCTGACCGTATAGCTTGTCTCTATTGTTTTTCTGCTGTTGATCATGCCGAGTTTGATCGTGTCTTCTATATCCATGCCCTTCAGCCAGCCATATACAACCGCTGCAGAGAATGAATCTCCGGCACCAGTGACATCTGTCACCTTATCCGACTTCTCTATCATATGGACAGACGCCTCGCCGCCTGTGCTGTACGCAAGAGAACTGGAGCCGTTAGTCACAATGACATGCTCGACTCCGGCATCATTCCATTTACGCGCCGACTCCATTAAATTTTCTTCAGTTTCTATCTTCATATCGAAATATGCTTCAGTTTCATCCCGGTTGACGATCATCCAGTTCACAGTGTGCAGGTTATGCGGCAGATTCTTCATCTTCGGCCCCGACACAGGAATGAGAACAACTTTGATATCATGCTTTTCTGCATAAGCACATAAAAACTCGAGAGAAGATCTCGGGATGTTCAAATCTGCAATGATACATTTTGCCCGTTTCAATATATAAGTATTCTGAATCAGAACTTCAGGTGTCAGTTCATCATATACTTCCATATCTGCAAAACCGTATTCCATTTCCCCGGTTTCGCTGATCAGTGCTGTATAGGAACCTGTACTCTTATTACCGATCTGATGGACATAATCCAGATTGATGAATGGCGATGTCAGAGTTCTGATTGTATCCCATTCACTATCCACACCGCATGCAGTAATCAGTGTCACATCCTGAGACAGACGACCCAGGTTCTCACCGATGTTCCTCGCTACCCCGCCAATGGATTTAGTCGACTGGATTGGATTCGAAGTACCATGGATCAGCTGATTCGTTATATAGAACTTACGGTCTACGTTCGCCGCACCGATACAGACAATCGGATACTCATCACTTAGAACATAAGCCTTGCCCTGCACATATTCCTTTTTGATTAATCCAGAAATGATATTGGCAACAGTCGAGCGTGATAAACCGACCTTATCAGAAAGCTCCTGCTGAGATATAAAAGGATTTTCCTTAATATTATCCAAAACCATCTGTTCCTTCTCGTTCACATCCACACCTCCATAAACATTTGTTTGAATTATAAACATTTGTTTATAATATAACATAAAGTGAGTGGATAGACAGTATTTTATTAGAAATAACATTAAAATTAAAAAAGCAAATTTTAATGTTGACCAACAGGGACTTTGTAAGTTATAATACTATTGTTGTATTAAAATACTCCACATGCCACCATGGCGGAATTGGCAGACGCGTCGGATTCAAAATCCGATGGCCGTAAAGGCCGTGTCGGTTCGATCCCGACTGGTGGTACTACTACCCCTGAAGAATGTTCTTCAGGGGATTTTTTTATTCTATTATAATGAACGTATTATTTTAGCCATTTAAAAAGACCAGCTGCATAAGCAACTGGTCCTCTATATAACAATTAATTTAATTAATGAAACAATATAAAATAAAATGGAGCGGAAGATAGGATTTGAACCTATGTCTTGCTTCAGGTAGAAGCATGTTCTAAACACTAAACTACTTCCGCATATTAAAAGGGTGCTAAAGGCGCCAACCGGATTTGAACCGGTGATAGAGGATTTGCAGTCCTCGGCCTTACCACTTGGCTATGGCGCCAAAAAACTGGGCTGAAAGGATTCGAACCTTTGCATGACGAGACCAAAACCCGTTGCCTTACCGCTTGGCTACAGCCCAAAAATGGGGCGACCGATGGGTTTCGAACCCACGCATGCCGGAACCACAATCCGGTGTGTTAAACCACTTCACCACGATCGCCATGGCAGGGGTAGTAGGAATCGAACCCACACCAAAGGTTTTGGAGACCTCTATTCTACCATTGAACTATACCCCTAGAATGGAGAGGGGCAGATTCGAACTGCCGAACCCGAAGGAGCGGATTTACAGTCCGCCGCGTTTAGCCACTTCGCTACCTCTCCATAAATGGTGCCGGCCAGAGGACTTGAACCCCCAACCTACTGATTACAAGTCAGTTGCTCTACCAATTGAGCTAGGCCGGCTATTTATAAAGGTGGTCCAGGACGGAATCGAACCGCCGACACAAGGATTTTCAATCCTTTGCTCTACCGACTGAGCTACTGGACCACAACTGTATTTTAATAAGTAAAAATGGCGGTCCTGACGGGAATTGAACCCGCGATCTCCTGCGTGACAGGCAGGCATGTTAACCGCTACACCACAGGACCTTTACATAAAATAAAATAATTGCGGGAGTTGGATTTGAACCAACGACCTTCGGGTTATGAGCCCGACGAGCTACC
>DEQG01000048.1:49341-49683 GCA_002360325.1 Salinicoccus sp. UBA3372
CTGTCGGTTTTCAAGACCGATCCCTTCAGCCGAACTTGGGTATTCCTCCGTATGAAATAAGTTAAAACGATGGTGGACCTTGCAGGACTCGAACCTGCGACCCAACGGTTATGAGCCGTTTGCTCTGACCAACTGAGCTAAAGGTCCGTATGGCGGTGGAGGGGATCGAACCCCCGACCTCACGGGTATGAACCGTGCGCTCTAGCCAGCTGAGCTACACCGCCGTGTTAAACTCAATCAATGATAATGGTGGAGACTAGCGGGATCGAACCGCTGACCTCCTGCGTGCAACGCAGGCGCTCTCCCAGCTGAGCTAAGGCCCCATAAGAAAATTATGAAATT
>DEQG01000110.1 GCA_002360325.1 Salinicoccus sp. UBA3372
CATTTTCACCCTCTATCTAAACACCCACACATCAAGCCTCCTCTCCACACATAAAAAAACAGCCCTTCCGGGCTGCTCACTATAAATTAAATGATATTGATGATATACACCATGATCATGCCGACAAAGATTGCGGGAATCATGTTCCCGACGCGCATCTTTGTGATGTTCATCATGTTCATGCCGATTGCAAGCAGGATGACGCCGCCTGTGGCGCTGACCTGGAAAATGACCTGCTCCAGTATTTCATCGGGCACGACGACTGCGATGCCCTGTGCAGACAGTATGATGATTGAAATGTAAATAAACGCCGGTACACCTGAGATGATGACACCGAGACCGTATGTTGTGGTCATTACGGTTGCGATGAAGAAGTCCATCATCGCTTTTGTATATAGAACGTCGTTCGAGCCTCGGAGTCCGGCATCGAGACCGCCGACGATCGCCATGGCGCCGACGATGAATACTAATGTGCCGGAGACGAAGCCCTGCGACAGGTTACCGGAGTGCTTGTCACCGAGTTTGATTTCCATCCAGTGGCCAAATCTGTTGAGGAGTGATTCCAGCTGGACGACTTCACCAATGATCGTTCCGATGATCAGACTGAGCAGTGTGACGATGATCGCTTCAGCACCGACGACCATCTGGATGCCCAGTGTCATAATGACCAAGGCCTGAATTTTCATTATGGAATCTTTGATCGTTTCTGGTATGAATGTAAATATAAGACCGAGAAGACCCCCGACGAAAATGGCGAGGGCGTTCACTACAGCACCGAGTAGTATCATCATGACACCTCCAACTAGTCATTAGATTGAATCATTAAAATCGGCTCTGATGTTTCAACAGAGCCTTTCTCCCCTGTAAATTCATTACTGATGGTGAGGGTTGAGCCCAGGGAAAGCTTCGTCCCCTCCAGCGGATATTTAAACTGTTCGAGTGTCAGCACGGTTCCGTCATACATCGGAAGGAATGATACATACTTCATCTCCCCCTCCTTCGACACTTCATGCCGGCCTTCATTCAAAAGCTCCACAACATTCTGAGTGTCGATGATACGGATTTTGACATCCGTCAGCTTTTCATGCAGCAGCATCTGCGTATTGCCGAGCAGATGATCCAGCCTGCCGCCGGTTGCGCCGTACACATCAATGGATGTATACCCTCTGCCAGTCAGATCTAAAAGTGCAATTTCAAGATCTGTATCATCTTTTTCACTTTCAACCGGATTGATATCGAGTTTTTCATCGATGAACCGGCGCTCTTCTTCAGTGATGGAGTCAAAGTCACCGTACGTGTATTGCGGGATGATACCTTCTTTCAGCAATAGATAAACACCGTGGTCGACACCAGCCCACGGGTTTTGTGAAATGTTTTCAATTGATACATCCATCTCTCTGACGAGTACATTGATATGCATGACTACTTGCGCAGCTCCTCAATCGTCGTTTTCTTATCTTCCGCCTTGAACAGGAATGAACCGCTGACGAGCAGATTCGCACCCTGGTCCTTGCACAGTTTCGCGGTGTCATTGTTGATGCCGCCGTCCACTTCAATATCAAAGTCAAGATTCTTCTCTTTTTTAATCGCGTTCAGTTCGGCAATCTTCAGAAGACCTTCTTCGATAAAGCTCTGACCGCCGAAGCCTGGATTGACAGTCATGATCAGCACGAAATCCACCTCGTTCAAAAGGTGCTTCACACTGACCACCGGTGTGTGCGGGTTCAGTGCGATACCCGCCTTCATGCCTCTGCTCCTGATCAGCTGGACCACTCTGTGCGGATGATCTGTCGCTTCTATATGAAATGACAGCATATCGACGCCGTATGATTTGAATTCATCGACGAACTGATCCGGATTCAAAGTCATCAGATGTACATCCAGCGGAATGCTGGATGATTTGCTGATCGCTTCTACGACTGGCAGACCGTATGAAATATTCGGCACAAACTGGCCATCCATAATATCCAGATGGAAAATATCCGCACCTGCATCCTCCATGGTTTTAATATCTTCACCTAATTTGGAAAAATCACTTGCCAATAATGACGGGAGTACTTTATTCATGTCAATACCTCTCTTTTCTGGATTCAATTTCTTCAAAAATCTGTTTATAACTGTCATATCTCGACTGTGCGAGTTCACCCGACGCCACCGCATCCTTCACGGCACACTTCGGTTCATTGATGTGCAGGCATTCCCTGAACTTGCACCGGTCGCTGTACTCGTTGAAATCGACGAAGCAGAACATCAGATTGTACTTGTCGATCGCAGAGAATTCAATCGTGCTGAAGCCCGGAGTATCTGCAATAAGGCCGCCGGATATTTCAATCAGCTCGACATGCCGCGTCGTATGCCTGCCCCGGTTCAGCTTGTCGGAAATCTCATCGGTAATCAATGCCGCCTCTGGCAGTATCGTATTGATGAGTGTCGATTTTCCGACACCCGACTGACCGGCGAGGACGCTCAGTTTATTTTTAAAAATGGGCAGTAAATCTTCATTCACATTGATTTTATCCGTAAAATAGACGGGATACATCGAATATGTTTCCTTTATATTCTGCACAAGTTCAGGATCATCGGACAGATCGGTCTTTGTCACAATGATGACCGGCTCGATATCGTGCATTTCTGCATAGGCGATGAAGCGGTCCAGCAGATAAAAGCTGAACTTCGGCGAAAACAGGCTCATCGTGATCAATACCTGGTCGATGTTTGCGACAGAAGGCCGGTTGAGGAAATTGTGCCTGTCATCAATCGATGTAATATAACCTTCATTCTCATTTTCAATCTGGAATTCGACGATATCCCCGACAAGCGGTGATTCGGATGTATTTCTGAATAGACCGCGTGCACGTGTCTGATAAATTCCATCATCCGATTTTACATAATAAAATCCACTCAATGCTTTTATAATCTGACCTTTCTTCATAATTCACCCCAAATACCATAATACATCAATTATAACAGTTCGCAGGTTGTGGTAAAATATTAATATCAAAACATTATTGAAAGGTTGGATATTATGGCAAAAACAGTACATGTAAATGACATCAACAATCTGTTGAAAAATGATAAAACGGTTTTGATTGATGTGAGGGAGACGGATGAATTGAAAGAGACCGGTCATGTGCCGGGTGCAATCCATCTTCCGCTGACCACATTCGATATAGAAAATAAAGATCTTAAGGATCATAAAGACGACACGGTATATGTGATGTGCAGAAGCGGTAAACGTTCCGAAAGAGTGCAGCACATGCTGATTGACGAAGGATATGATGCTGTCAATGTCGAAGGCGGCATCCTGGAATACGAAGGCGACAGAGAAGAACTGTAAAAAGGAAACCTCCCCGATTTTTCAATCGGGGAGGTTTTATTTATCGGTCGATTAAGTCCTGTCTATGTTTTCATGAACGTTTTCAATGATGAAACCGCTCTTGATGTAGCCAGGCAGGCTGTTGAGATCAACGGTCAGATCCTGTTCAGGTACATCATAGTTGATGCGTGAAGCGAAATACTTCATCGTTTCTTCCATGATGATGATCGTCATCCACTCACCCGCACAACGGTGGTTCGTATGGTAGTCTCCGCCGCCCTGAGGAATCAGGTCGAACGGGCTGCCGTCCCAGTCCTTGAATCTTTCAGGATAGAACTCATTCGGGTTCTCCCATACAGTCGGATCATGCATTGTACCGTAAATATCCAGTCCAAGCATAGTGTCTTTTTCGAAATGATAGCCTTTATATTCGAAGTCTTCTTTCACTTTACCCGGCAGATAAGGTACGAACGGGTAGAAGCGGCGGACTTCCTGAGCGAACATGTAAGCATAATCGTCATCCTGCTTGATTTTCTCTTTAGCTACAGGATTTTCATACATTGCAAGTGCACCGAATGCAACAAATCTGTTGATTGCAATCAATGGACGGAATGTATTCATCAGGTCGATACCGCACAGTCTTGAGTCCATCGGTTCGCCTTTGTAGTCTTTCCAGTGCGCGAATTCGTAAAGTGCAGTACCTTTTGGCGGATGAATCTTGCCTTTACGCGTCTGGATGATCTGATCTTCAAGCCAGTCTTCCACACGGCGGCGTGCAGCTTTTGATTCTCTGTAGCCTTTGAACGCACTGCCGATCGCCTTGAATGAATCGATCATGATATCCATGTCAGTTGCGATATTTTCGATTTCTTTCTCGGGTGCCTGGACGCCTGCCCATCTTGTACCCACTTTAGTCAGCAGGACGATTGATTCACGGTAGACGTTGACCTGATCCATGCTTTCCATTCTTTGTGTGTTTGCATGCCACATAGTACGTGTCAGTTCTCTTAAGTATTTCAGGTTGCCCTCTGTCATGAGTGACATGAATAATGCTTTTCGGTCGATGTGCACTTTCCCTGTCGTCGTATGGATTGCACCTTTACCGAACAAAGTATTGACGATACGTTTCGGCAGTGTGCCCGAACGTTCCACTTTGTCATTATCGTAGAAAAGCTCGGCACCGTCTTTGCCTGATAATACGATAATCCGTTTACCGCCAAGGGCACGTGTTTCAAATACGCCGTCTGTAACACCGAGACGCTCTCTTTGATTCGTTGTGTACAAATAACCCTGTTTCATCAATTTGACTGAGTTATCTAATCCTTTATCTCTTTTAATAGTAGCCATGAGACATCCTCCAATTAACTGTTTTCTAGTCTAGTATATTATAAAGCATGATGCGATTACCAACATTTGTACAATGTTTTACTGTTATTTTACTCATTGTACGGAATCTCTTCATTAATAATTTCTTTTCCGTCGACTTCAACCATAAACACCCCTGCTTCATCCGGTTCGATTTCAAGGCGGACGGTTTCATCGGTATCTTCTGTGATTTCAAGTGTGGTATGCACATCATCGATATCGTTGTTTGCGTCATCCAGATAAATGTTGACCGTCTTCGGCGGGTTTTCCGAATCCGCTTCGTCGTCATCCTCACTTGTATCTTCTCTCGTTTCACCTTCAGAATCATCTTCGGATTCCGAGTCGGATTCTTCCTCTTCTTCTGTCTCTCCGTAAGGTATGTTGACCGTTGTCGCATACTGCATATTCTGCGGCGGTTCTTCACCGAGGGAGACGATCAGGTCAATCGTGGAACCGGGAAGGAAATGGCCGTAGTTCGGACTCTGGCTGATGACATTGCCTTCTTCCACACTTTCATTGTACAGTTCTTCAGCGATATTGACACTGAAACCTTCCTCTTCAAGTGCACTTCGGGCCGTTTCGGCAGACTGGCCGGAATAATCGACTATTTCTATCGCTTCCTGTCCGCGGGACACATTCAGTGTGATGGAACCTTCATGCGGATAGACAGTCGTGCCTGGGTCGACCGACTGGCTGATTACTGCACCTTCTTCAATATCATCGTGATAGGAATCTTCACGGTCTATCTCACTGAAATTGGCATTATTCAACTTTTCTTCTGCACTGTCATAATCCGTGCCGGAGAAATCCGGAACAGTGTATGTCTGCACACCGAGCTCCAGATCGTGGTCTTCAGGATGTACCTCTTCTCCTGTTTCTATCGACTGGCTGGTCACCGTTCCCGGCGGAGATCCGCCATCTTCCGGAACGAGGGTGACACTGTTGAATGCCAGATTGTTCAAAGTATCCATGATATCAACATAGGCACTCCCGGTGAAATCATCCATCGAATAAGGTTCGAGTCCGCTTGATACCAAAAAATCCACCGAACTTCCGGAATCAATCAGCTCGCCGCCTGCCGGTGATGTTTCAATCACCTGATCTTCATTGAAAGAGTCACTGTATTCCTCTGACACCTCACCGGTCTCAAGATCATGCTCAAGCAGCTGCTGTTCCGCCTCTTCAAGGGTCATGCCCGAGAGGTCCGGCATATCCATCGTCACCGTTTCATTCTGCTGGATGAACAGATAGACGAGAAGTCCGGCGCCGAGAACTAAAAAGAGTATCGGAATGAGCCATAACGCCCTGCGCTTTTTCTTCGGCTTTTCTTCCTTCTCTTCCGGCGGCATTTCATCTTTTCGCGCAGCCGCGGCTGCCGAAGCAGCTGCACCTGACGCGGCCGCTGCCGGAATCACCGCCCTGGTGACGATCGTCCGGCCTTCCTGCTTTTTATTGCTGTTGACGTAAGGTGTCGTATTGCCACGGTACTCCTTAAGGTCTTCAAGGACGGTCTCCACATATCTGTAACGATCGTCAGGATTCTTTTCCGTACATCTGAAAAGTATGTTTTTCAAACCTTGAGGCACTTCCCTGAAGCCGTCGATGTCCGGCAGATCTTCAGAAATCTGCTTTAAAGCGACGGATACCGGTGTTTCCCCGCTGAACGGCACCTGGCCGGTCAGCAGTTCAAACAGGACGATTCCGAACGAATAAATGTCCGTTCTCTCATCGGTGTTCTGCCCTTTTGCCTGTTCGGGCGAAATATATTGTACGGACCCCATCACCTGGTTCGTTTCAGTCATCCGTGTTTCGCTGAGCGCTTTCGCGATCCCGAAGTCGGTGATCCGCACTTTCTTTTCGGAATCGAGCAGTATGTTCTGCGG
>DEQG01000070.1 GCA_002360325.1 Salinicoccus sp. UBA3372
GAAACTTTCGTATTATCGGCACAATATTTATTTAGTTACATGGTGATTTATGGTACAATTTTAGTCATGTGAGATAAATTTTTGAGGTGAAAGAATGAATAAAAAATGGCTACTGGCTGGGATGATGGGTCTCGTGTTGTTCTTGGCGGGTTGTGACTACTCGCAGGAAGAGAACAGAGACGGTTTCTTCTTTAATACATTTGTCCAGCCGATGGATAACTTTTTACACTTTTTAGGTGACAACTTAGGTAATAACTATGGTTTGGCGATCATTGTTATCACATTGATTGTACGTCTTATTATTTTCCCATTCATGATGAATACATATAAGAACCAAATGATGATGCGTGAAAAAATGAAAATAGTTAAGCCTGAAATGGAAGCAATTCAGAAGAAGGTAAAAGTGGCAACGACTCAGGAAGAGAAGATGGAAGCTCAGCAGGAAATGATGGGTCTTTACAAGAAGCATGGTATCAACCCGTTAAACATGGGCTGTCTGCCGATCCTTCTGCAAATGCCGGTCATCATGGCACTTTTCTTTGCACTTAAATACCCGTCTCAGGGCGGTATCATGGAATATCCTGACTTCTTATGGATGAACCTGACTGAATCGAATATTATAATGACTATCATTGCAGGTCTTGTTTATTTGGTACAGGCATATGTTTCCATGCAGTTTGTATCAGAAGAACAGCAAAAACAGATGAAGTTGTTCATGTATATTTCACCATTGATGATTGTTTGGATTTCATTTATTTCTCCTGCAGCTCTTCCACTTTACTGGGCTGTCGGTGGTCTATTCCTGATATTCCAAACGTGGGCAGGTAATACTTTCTGGAAGAAGAAAGTCCATGAAGAAATGGCTCCGATCATCGAAGCACATGAGCGTGAGCAAGCTGAAAAAGAGCGTCGTCTTAAAAACGCAAAATTAATGCCGAAGAATAAAAAGAAGCGCAAAAAAAAATAACTGAAAAGCGATTGAGCTGATATACATATCGGCCCAATCGCTTTTTTATTTTTTATAATATTGGTGAAATCAAGTTTGCCACAGCTTCTTTCAGCTTGATCCATTTGCCTCTTGAGTCATATCTTTCTTCGGTGAGCAGAGTGCTGTTTGCAACATCCATTTCATAAATATCCCGTTGCTTTTCAGCTTCACGTTTACTGTAGATGAACGCGTTGACTTCAAAGTTCAACAGGAAACTCCGGTTATCAATATTTGTTGTACCAATGCTCACCACTTCATCATCGATCATCATAATTTTCTGATGCAGGAAGCCTTTTTCATAAATGTGGACTTCGGCACCCATTTTGACGAGTGATCCTGCATTTGAATATGTGGCCCAGTATACGAAAGGGTGATCCGGCATATTCGGAATCATCAGATGCACTTTGACACCGCCCAGTATTGCTATACGCAGTGCTTCCATGACGGATTGGTCCGGAATGAAATAAGGCGTTTGAATGTAGATGTTGTGCCTTGCATGATATATCATCTTCAAGTAGCCGTATTTAATCTGCTGCCATACTTCGTCCGGTCCGCTGGAAGCGATCTGTACATATCTGTCGCCGTCATGATAATTGGCAGGGAAGAAACGGTCGGAATATACCATGTTGTTACGTTTGGCATGAGAGTTCCAATCCAGCATGAATCTGAGCTGCAGTGACTTGACCGCATTCCCCCGGATTCTGAGGTGTGTGTCTCTCCAAGGACCAAATTTTTTACTTTTTCCGATATATTCGTCTCCAACATTGGAGCCGCCGATATAACCGATTTTTCCATCTATAACAACAATTTTTCGGTGATTCCTGTTGTTCACCCTTGGGTTGATGACTGTTAAAAAGGAAGGGAAGAATGCTTCCACTTCACCGCCATAAGATTTTATTTCTCTGAACTGTCTTAAATTCAATGCACGTGATCCCATATCATCGTATAGAATCTTAACTGAAACGCCTTCCTTTTGTTTCTTCAGCATTGCATTGTATAATTTTTTGCCGATACCATCAAGCCTGAAAATATAATATTGAAAATGTATATGATCCTCTGCATTTTCAATGTCTTCAAGCATCTGATCGAACTTTTCATTCATATCAGTATAAGTGGTAATGGAATTATTATTGGTTAAGAATGACTGGTTATTATACAGAAGCATATGAATCAGCTTTTTATGTTTATTGGCCAGCGGATTGACAAAGCTGAACTGTTTGTTCTTAATGTCTTCCAACTGCTGTTGGACAAGATGTTCCAGACCGACCTTGTCCTTTTCATCAATTTTAAATATATGCTGGTTATATATTGTGCGTCCAAAAATCATGTAGATGATAAACCCGACGATTGGCAGGAAGAATAAAACCAGTACCCAGGCCCAGACACTTTGTGCACTGCGCCGTTCTAAGAAAATAAGACCGATTGCCAGTAGTAAGTTGACTATGAACAGAATTGTGGCACCTATGGTGAAGACCATACTGAAGTCCCAATTTTCGAGCGATAACCATGTCATAATTTTCACCTCCATGTCCATTGTATAATATTTTTAGAAGTTTTAAAATTTCGTAATAATTAATATTGAAATCTTATGGATATTTATGTGTAAACAATGGTAAAATGTTATTAACCAATGAGATAGGAGTGTCATTATGCATAAAATCGACAATTCGAAAGTAAAACAAGTCGTCACGTTGCTAAATGAACTCGGGGTCAAGGTAAAGGTTTCGAGCTCAAGGTTCGATATAATGAATCGTATAGCTGCTAACGAGAAATTGAGATTGAAAGAACAAAATATTTAAAAATGCAGTCAGCGCTCAGCCTGACTGCATTTTTTTTACTTTCTCTGTTTATATTGATGGAAATATATACTCATGACGACGCCCATGGCAATCATGTTCGCCCACAGTGCACTTCCTCCGTAACTTAGAAACGGCAGCGGCAGTCCTGTAATCGGTACGAGCTGTATCGTCATTCCGATGTTCTGGAATATGTGGAATATCAATAATGATAAAAAGCCGACGATGAAATATGACGAGAATGAATCATTGACTGTCAGAGCAATTCTCACAAGGTGCAGCATGAGCATAAAAAAGATTACGATGACCAGGGTAGTCCCCAAAAATCCGAATTCTTCCCCGATGATTGTAAATATGAAGTCGGTATGACTTTCCGGAATATACACGATACCCTGTCCAAAGCCTTTGCCTTCAATGCCGCCCGAGCCGATTGCCCGCATCGAGTTGCTCAGCTGGAAGCCGCCCTCGGAGGAATACATCTCAGGCTGCAGCCATGAGTAGATACGCTCAAACTGGTAAGGCCTGACACCGAGATAAGTCTGCAGCAGATCCGGTCTGTACAGTATGCCCAGTATCAATGCAGCACCCGTTGTGGCAGCAATTGTGAGTGTCGGCAGAATAATCCATAAACTGATGCCGGAAACGATGATCATGCCGAACAGAATCGCGATTAGAACAAGGACCGTTCCCAGGTCATTTTGCATTAAAATAAAGAACATTGGTAGAATGGATATGAGAAACATTTTAAAAAGTAACTTCACATCTGAGCTTAAATCTGTAGAAATCTTATATTTATTATGCTGATGTATCACATAGGCCAGTGCCATTATGTACAATACCTTCATGAACTCGGAAGGCTGTATGCTGATGAAGCCGAGCTGATACCAGCTCTGGGCACCGTTTATGATGGGGGTCAGCGGAGTGGCCGGTGCGAAAAACAGGACAGCCAGACTTAAAATGCCGAGACCGTATAACACCCAGATGTAAGATTTGAAAAGCTTTACGGGTATGAAAGTGACGATGATCAATGAAATGAAACCTAATGTATAAAATAAAGTTTGTCTCACTGAGAAATCTGTATAATATTGTCCGCTGGTCATTGCAGATGAGATCGTAAATATGCTGATCAGCGCAAGGACAATCAGTAACGTTATTAAAATCCAATCAATACGAGACAAAAAATTAGAGTTCTGTCTTTTGTATCCTTGATTATTTTCCAAGAATATCACCCTATCCAAAAATAAAATCGTGATTTTCATTATACTATATTTTATAATCTGATATGAGTCTTAAGGTGTAAAAATTATTACAAATCTATTATAACTGCGAAACGGATGGAGCAAAATGATAAATATATCTATTAAAGATGTTGCAGAATACTGCAAGGGAATTTTGAACGACAAAGCAGAAGAAATTGCTGAAGAATCCATAAAAGGGGCGTCGATAGACACGAGAACAATAGGAGAGGGGAATCTGTTCATTCCATTTAAAGGTGAGAATGTGGATGGGCACCGCTTTATAAACAATGCTTTTGAAAAGGGTGCGGGCGCTGCATTGACAGAGGAACCGATTGAAAATACGGATGCAACCCTTCCTATGATTCATGTGGAAAACGGACTTGAAGCGCTGCAGATGATTGCAGAGCGGTACTTACAGCTTGTAGATCCAAAGGTGATTGCGATCACCGGTTCAAACGGCAAGACGACGACAAAAGATATGGTGGAATGCCTGCTTGCAGATGACTATAAGGTCAAGAAGACAATCGGCAACTATAACAATGAAATCGGCCTGCCTCTGACCGTATTGGAATTGGACAGAGATACAGAAATATCCATACTGGAAATGGGCATGGATCAGACAGGTGATATCAACTTTTTAAGCCGCCTGGCAAAACCCGATATCGCAATCATTACAAATATCGGTGAATCCCATATCGAAAAATTGGGTTCGAGAGAAAAGATTGCGGAAGCCAAATATGAAATTGTCGACGGGTTGAAAGATGACGGTGTACTGATCTGTTCAAAAGATTACCCATTATTAAACGACCTGACTGATGCTGAAAAGAATCCTCCGTTTGAAATGCATACGGCAGGAATTTCACCGGAAAATGATTTCACGATTTCAAATATCAGCCAGACCGAGAGCGGAACTGAGTTTGTAATGTCGGGTTTTAAAGTGGAAATACCTCAGCTCGGCACTCATAATGCGATGAACGCGGCACTCAGTCTCCTCGCTGTAGAAGCACTCGGCAAAAACATGGAAAAGAGCAGCGGGAAATTCAAACAGCTGAAAGTATCTTCGATGCGTATGGAACAGTCGCTCCACGAGAGCGGCGCGCTGATTATCAATGATGCCTATAACGCAAGCCCTTCAAGTATGAAGAGTGCGATCAATACTGTGGGCGAGATGGACTACAGCAAAAAAATACTGGTGCTCGGTGATATTCTGGAGCTTGGTGGTTATACTGAGACACTGCACAAATCGATTGGAGAGCATATCGCATCGGTGGATCAGGACTTTAAACTGCTGACATACGGTGATCACTCAAATCTGATCAGTGAAGAAGCGGGTGTCGAAAACAGCATGCATTTCAGTGATCTGAAAGAGTTAAGCGGTCATTTAAAGGGTATGCTGGATAATGAGACGGTTGTACTGCTGAAAGGATCGCGCGGAATGGAGATGGAGAGGGTGAACGGATATATCAGGTGAACTCGGCATTTTATTTTTACATGGGTACACCGGCGGACGCTATGAGCTGGAGCCGCTGTTTCAATATTTGAAGTCAAGATATGACTTTGAGTATGAGTTCCCGGTCTATCCGGGCCATGGCCTTGAATTGAACTTTAAAGATGTGACGGGAGATGACTGGTACGATGAAGCTTTTGAAGCCTACCAGGAGCTTTCTGCCAAGGTGGACAAAATTTATATTGTCGGCTTTTCGATGGGCGGGCTGTTTGCAAGCCATATTGCGGAACACCACAAAGTAGATAAGCTGCTTCTCATCGCCCCGGCCTTTGAGTACACCCACCTGAACAGACTGTCGCGTCTGAATCTCAGACCTGAAGGGCTTGGAGAACATCTGAAGATGAAGACGATGGATGTCGTCAGAAGCAGACTGCCCAAACTGTCAATCCGTGCATTCAATGAATTCCGCAT
>DEQG01000124.1:0-1345 GCA_002360325.1 Salinicoccus sp. UBA3372
TAGTTGAAGATACAGAGGAAATCAACAGCATGTCTTATGGTGAATTCGTAGATATGGTGATGCTGAAGCTGCTGGGTGAAGAGGAAAAATAAAAATCTTGATAAACATTACAATAAAAAAAGCCCCTTGGGGCTTTTTAGTTTTACTGGAGATTCTCTTCGCTTTCAGAAACAAGTTCTTCTGTAGCGACAGTCGTTTCAAAGTCTTCTGGAATGTTTTCAGTTCTGACGACTAATACATCAATATGAGCATGTCTTACAATTGCTTCCGATACTGAACCGACGATGAAACGCTCGACTGCGTTCAGACCGGAGGAACCACATATGATGACGTCGGCGCCTGTTTTTTCAACTGCTTTTTTTGGGATGATCGCTTTTGGTGAACCATAATCAATGATTTTATCCACTTCAGTGATTCCTTCTTCAAGAGCCAGCGCTTCATAACCGTCTAATAATTTTTTGGCAAATTCATTCGCCCGATCTGAAATTGAACGGTCGTAGGCTTCAACTGATGCAAATGAGCGGGTATCAATGATGTTGATGATACTGAGTTTTGCATTATTACGCTTGGCCGCTCCCAACGCTTTGTGGAATGCCCATTCTGCTTCTCTGGACCCGTCAACTGCGATTAAAATGTTTTTGTATTCTATCATAATGTGAAACCCCTTTCATGATACGTTGATTAAGTTCTCTTCTTTCATTTATATTATAACTTGAATTGTGAATATTGACAATAATCTCTAACTCTAAATCATGACGAATTTAAGAACTCGTGATACAATTGACTCAATTACGGAAGGGAGATGTTTTAGATTGATAATAGGCGTACCTAAAGAGATTAAGAATAACGAAAGCAGAGTAGGTTTGACACCTGGGGGAGTGCACGCATTTGTGACTGCGGGGCATACTGTAAAAGTTGAGTCCGGTGCGGGATCTGCTTCTTATTTCGAAGATCAGGATTACATAGATGCAGGAGCTGAAATAGCAGGTTCTGCAGGCGAAGCCTGGGATGCAGAAATGATCGTCAAGGTCAAAGAACCTTTGAAGGAAGAATACGGTTTTTTCAAAGAGGGCATGATTCTTTATACATTCCTACATCTGGCTCCGGAAGTCGAATTGACTAAAGCTTTACTGGAAAAGAAAGTCGTTTCAATCGCATATGAAACAATCCAGGCACCGAACGGCTCATTACCGCTCCTTGCACCGATGAGTGAAGTTGCCGGAAGAATGGCAACACAAATTGGAAGTGAATTCTTACAGAAGACCAAAGGCGGTAAAGGTATACTGCTTGCAGGTGTCCCAGGGGTGGAGCGTGCAACGGTGACAATCATCGGCGGAGGCATGGC
>DEQG01000124.1:1429-4914 GCA_002360325.1 Salinicoccus sp. UBA3372
AGCGCCTGAGAGAGCTTGACGACCTGTTCGGTTCAGGCGTACAGACAATGATGTCATCACCGCTCAACATTTCCAACGCGGTAAAAGAAAGTGACCTCGTCATCGGAGCGGTACTCATTCCGGGTGCCAGAGCGCCGAAACTTGTCACTGAAGAAATGCTGAAAACGATGAGCCCGGGCTCTGTAGTCATCGATATTGCGATTGACCAGGGCGGTATTTTTGAAACGACGGATAAAGTCACGACGCATGACGATCCGACTTATGTAAAACATGAAGTGGTTCACTATGCAGTGGCAAACATGCCGGGTGCAGTGCCGCGTACATCAACAATCGCACTGACAAACGCGACGATGAACCTTGGTGTTCAAATCGCAAGCAAGGGGTACAAAAAAGCTGCAGAAGACAACCCGATGCTGCTTGGCGGATTCAACACGCTGGACGGCCATGTCACATATAAAGCAGTGGCTGAAGCACAAAATCTTGAATATACAGACGTAAGTGAATTAATTTAAACATAAAAACAAACGATCATCTGAAGTGATGATCGTTTGTTTTTATTTTATTCATTTGGCATGAAACGTTCTTTATCCTCTATAAAGTGGGTGATGATCATGCATATGACGCCGAAGAACAGCATGCCGCCGGCAATCATCGTAATCTGCATATAGTTCAGTCCATTGGACAACAGTGCGGAACCGAGTGTCGCACCGATTGAATTCGCCAGATTGAAGACAGAGGCGGCAAGCGTGCCTGCAAGTGCCGGTGCTGTAATCGCCGCAAAGATTATTTTCGAATTCAGCATCGGTGAAATGCCGAAGGTGCCGAGACCGAACAGTCCGGAAGCGATAAATGCCAGTATTTGATTTTCCAGCATGAATGTAAAAAATACAAGGACGATTCCTAAAAATAAAAACGTCATGGTGACCGTGAAAGTCAGCCGTGATGGCTGGATATTGCCGGATGAAAAGTTCCCGATTACAGCAAATGTCCCGAACATCAGCATGCTGAATGCGACGCCGAAATTACCCATTCCGGTAATATCCCTGAGCATGGGTTCAAGGAATGTATATGCTGTAAACACTCCGGAGTAGCCGAAGATGATGGTGAATATCAAGAGCAGAACATTCTTATCTTTGAATACTGTCAGCTCATCCATGATTCTCGGTGCCTCTTTGATTTTATAGTTCGGGGTGGTCAGAATGAGACCGATCAATGTAATGATTCCGAGCAGTACAATGATCCAGAACACTGTTCTCCAACTTAACGCCGAGCCGATGAATGCGCCGAACGGGACGCCGATCATGACTGAAATGACGAGCCCGCCATTGACCAGTGCGACTGCACTTGTCTTTTTATGCGGCTCGGAGATAGCCATCGCAAGACTCATCATGACACCGAAAAAGGGCGCGTGCATCGTCGCGGACAACAGTCTTGAAAGGAGCAGGACTTCGAAGTTTGGCGCAGTCGCAGCGACTGTATTACTGATGATGAAAATTGAAATTAAAATGATCAGCAGCAGTTTTGGTGAAAACTTTAATGTCAGCAGACGTATGACGGGTCCGAATACTGTAACGCTCAGTGCGTACACACTCAGCAACAGACCGGTCGTTGCGATTTCGACATTCAGGTCGACAGCAAATTGCGTCAGCAGTCCGGTGACGACATATTCTGTCATGCCGACCGCAAATGTCCCAATCATAAAGACCGCAATGATGACATTGCGGGATGGGTTCTTAATTAATTCCAACAAAGTGATTCCACCAATCTGTAGTTTTATGGATGAATGTATACCATATCAAAAGGAATGCTCTTAATCAGTTCATCCCGTTTTTCTTCTGAAGATACCACCGGTATGATTTCAATCCTCTTTTTAGCGTGGATTTTTAATTTAGCCAACGGCTGCAGTTCACTGTAATTATTAAAATCGATATCTCTAATGTCGAACATTACACCTGAGACATCGTATTCAATGAGTTCATCCAATATCTGGCTCTGCCTGAAATATGGAATCTTTGAAAATGAAGGACCGATGATGAAATGTTTATCACCGATCAGTTTGGATAATTCGTTGACGAACATCGAATCGATATGATGGTGCTCGTCTGTGAATATCCGGTCTGTTATATAGCCGTCGACATTTTTGAAATGTTTTATCGTTTCAAAAACGATGTTCTTATGCATAAAAACATCTTCTTCTTCGAGATGATCAACAATCGTGAAGATTTCAACATCAGGGTTCAAAGCTCTCAGCATATCAGGAAGTACCGGATTCGGTGCATTGAAATTGTGCTGGGAAATGACCACTGAGGGGTGTTCCGTATTTAAATTATGACTGTGAAACAGTGTTTTCATTTTATTCACCTCGAGAATATATTAACATATACACGGTTGGAATAAGATGATTATAATTCCTACTTATTTGATATGCAAAATGATTTCGTATATAATTTTATTGACTCTGATATAAAGGTGATAAAAAATGACACGATATAATGATATGACTGAATTGATTGGCAACACACCGGCGGTGAAATTGCACAGCGTCGTGCCGGAAGACTGTGCAGACATTTTTGTGAAATTGGAATTCTTCAACCCAAGCAGAAGTGTCAAGGACCGTGCAGCCTATAATATGATCAAGAAAGCTGAAGAAGACGGCATCATCAAGCCGGGAGACACTTTGATAGAGCCGACAAGCGGTAATACGGGGATCGGTCTTGCGATGAATGCTGCGGCAAAAGGGTACAGGGCAATATTTGTGCTGCCGGATAATATGACTGAAGAGCGTATCAATCTGTTGAAAGCATACGGCGCGGAAGTGGTGCTCACTCCGAGCGATGAGAAAATGCCGGGTGCAATCAGAAAAGCGAAGGAACTGAAAGCGGAAATTCCGAATGCCTTCATCCCGCAGCAGTTTGAAAACTATGCGAACCCGGACATTCACAGAACGACGACTGCACTTGAAATTATGGACCAGATGGACAATGACCTGGACGGATTTGTCGCAACGTCAGGCACCGGCGGCACAATTACGGGCACCGGTGAAACGTTGAAAGAAAAACTTCCGGGCCTGCATGTCGCTGTAGTCGAACCGAGCGGTTCGCCTGTTCTGTCCGGCGGACAACCGGGGAAACACAAACTCGTAGGTACGTCCCCGGGCTTTGTGCCGATTATTTTGAACGAGGATGTTTATGATGAGATCATCCAGATTGATGATGATGACGCGGTGAACATGTTCAGAAGACTGGCAAAAGAAGAAGGTCTCTTTGTCGGCCCGTCGGCGGCAGCTGCTGTGCATGCTGCAATCATGGTCGGCAAAAAGCTCGGCAAAGGCAAAAGAGTGCTGTGCATCGCGCCGGACTCCGGTGAGAGATACTTGAGCATGGGGCTGATCGAGTAGTTTACGGTCTTTATTTATGAAAGTATGGACAGATTTTAGAATAAAGAAAATCCATCTGCAAAATAAGTGGAAAAGCGGACAGAAATGT
>DEQG01000124.1:5013-19863 GCA_002360325.1 Salinicoccus sp. UBA3372
TCCGGAAAATGAGTGGAAATCCGGACAGAAATCTGAAATACAGAAAATCCATCCGGAAAAAACGTTCATAACCGGACAGAAACTTCCTGAAAGTAAATTCTGTCTGGTTATGATTTTAAAGATATGCTTTAAGGAGAGTCGTATATGTTGGAGAAATTATATAAGAAAGACTTTGATGAAATATTCACAATATTGGAAGAAGCGTTCCCGCCAAGTGAAAGGCGTACAAAAGCTGATCAGAAAAAGCTTATGGATATGGAAGAATATAGTATTTTCGGCTTGAAAGAAAGAGGTAATCTTATTGGTTTTGTCGCAGAGTGGGAAGGACCGGAATATCGTTTTGTCGAACATTTTGTAGTGGATGCAGCATGTCGGGGCAATGGAGTCGGTTCGAGACTGCTGAATGATTATCATGATTTGAGCGACAAACCGGTTGTACTGGAAGTCGAACCGCCAGAAAATGATGTCCAAAAGAAACGCATCAAGTTTTATAGGAAGAACGGCTATCATTTGAGTGAGTACAGTTATGTACAGCCGACAATCAATGCAGATATTAAAGGTGTGCCGCTCGTTTTGATGAGTTACCCGGACCGATTGAATGACGATTTGTTCCTGGCTTTGAAAGACTGGTTGTTCAGTACAGTTTATAATAAAGAAAAAATGATTAAATGATTCCTCTTTAGGGAAGAGTTTAAAAACAATCTCTTTGGAGGGAAAATACATGAATATTAGTTTTCATGGTCATTCTATAGTCTTTATTGAAAATAACGGTAAAAAAGCAATCATCGATCCGTTCATCAACGGTAATGAGCTGACGGATCTGAAAGTGGATGATATTAAAGTCGACTATATTATTTTGACTCATGGGCATAACGACCATGTCGGTGATACGGTTGAAATCGCCAAAAACAATAATGCGACAGTCATCGCACCCGTCGAACTTGCGGATTTGATGGACCGGAATGGTGTTGAAGCGGTCGGCATGAATATCGGCGGCACTGTCGATTTCGAAGCAGGGACGGTCAAAATGGTCCATGCATTCCATTCATCCAGCTTCACGCACGATGATGGGACAATCCAGTATACAGGCATGCCGACAGGCCTCATCCTGAATGTTGGCGGCAAGAAAATCTACCATGCCGGAGATACAGGACTTTTCGGCGACATGAAACTGATCAGCGAAGTCAATGGCCCGATTGATCTGTTGTTCGTCCCGATTGGCGACCACTTCACGATGGGTATCAACGATGCATCCTATGCGTCGAATGAACTCATCAAACCCGGCATCGTTGTCCCGGTGCACTATGATACTTTCCCGCCGATCAAAGCGGATACAGGTAAATTCAAAGAAAAAGTGAACGCGGATTGCCAGGTGCTCAAACCCGGCGACTCCGTCAAATTTTAATGGATGGGATTATCGATGGCCTGCAGTGATGCAGGTCATTTTTTATGAGTCTTCATTATAAAACCATATTAAAATTCAGTATAATGATCTTAAGGTGATTAAGATGGCTAAAGCAAAATCAAAATTGGAAATAATTATAGAATATATTAAAGGTCTGCCGGAAGGAACGAAAATTTCGGTGAGGCAGGTATCGAGCTATTTGGGGGTCTCGGAAGGGACGAGCTACCGGGCGATCAAACAGGCGGAAAAAGAGGGCCTTGTCAAGACGATCGAGCGTGTCGGCACGATCAGGATCATTAAACGGGAGGACCATATCGTCGGCAACCTTACATTTGAACAGATAAACCGGGTGATTCAGGGGACGGTGCTTACGGGCGCTGCTTATTTAAACCGTGAAATCAGCCGCTTTATCATCGGGGCGATGAGAACTGAAGAAATCGAAAAATATTTGGAAGACAGCGCTTTTCTCATCGTCGGAAACAGGGAAGACGCCCAGCACAGGGCGATTAATAATGGCGCCGGCATTTTGATTACCGGCGGGTTCCGTGCTTCGAGGGAAATATTGGATAAGGCCGAAGCGAGCGGTGTGCCGGTGATTTCCACCGAACACGACACATTCAGCATCGCGTCCATCATCCACCGGGAACTGTACAGCCTGTCCCTGATCAGTGAAGTCATTACCGCGAACGATCTGATGATCAAACAGAGTGATTACTCGATTGATCTGAACGGCGACTTCTCCCGTTTTGTCTCCAACGATAAAATCACGTTTCTGGTCGATGATGACCGCTTTCTCGGCACGTTAAGATCACAGGATGTCCATTCGATCAATAAGGACAACTATAAAAATTATTTACACCAGGATATTCATGTACCGGTGAATACGACCATACAGAGCCTGCGGCAGCTGATGACATGGCACCAGCTGAACATCATTCCTGTCGTGAACGAATCACAGCGCTTTGCAGGCGTAGTCCACCGGAGAGACGTCTTCAAGGATATCACGCCGCATAAGCTGCAGACGGGCATGTCGACTGAAGAGATCATCGACCGTGAAATCACGATCAAGGAAGATTCCATCCATATGAAAGTGCTGCCCTTCATGACGGATGAATTCGGTACTTTGACACAGACGGGCTTCATGCGTCTGGTCGAACGGATGATCATGACACTGCTGAACGACTATGACATTATGAACTACCATATCGATTCCATGAACATGACAAACCTGAAACTCGTGCAGATCAATCAGCACATTCAGCTGAAAGGTGAAATACTCGATCTCGGCGGGCAGTATATCAAGCTTGAAGTCAAGACGATCACAGACGGCGTCGTCTATAACAAAGTCGGTATCATGGTGCAGTATTTCAAATAAAAACCAGTCCTTTTTGAAGGGGGCAAAGTTGGATATATGGAGGCCGCATTACGCAGGCTCGGGTCTTTATTCGCAATAGCTTACGAACCGATCCGCCGTCAATTCAAAAAAACCAGCAGATTATATCTGCTGGTCCTTTTCTACTTGTTCCCGCCTTTGTTTTTCTCAAATTCTTCCCAGGCTTTTTCTTCAATCGGCAGGTTTCCTTTAAACTTTTTGCGTGCTTTATTGAAATACCGGATATTATAAGCACCAATGACGATAAAGATGATACCCACTATGTAAGAAACCGCCGTACCAAACTGGATGATTGAATTGAGTCCGAAACTGAGCATCATGATGCCCAGCCAGATTCTTGAAATACTGTTGTAGTAAACAGTACGAACTTCACGGTTGGTACGGAACTGCCTGATTTTATACAGTATGAACATGAAGAGTGAGACTAACAAAAGTGTAACAAGTGCTGAAACGATTATTTGATACGCTAGTTCCATCGGTTACAACTCCATTCCTCATGTAGTATAATATTTTATAATTACTTAGTAAATCATTTTAAAGGGAGAATTCACTTTGTTCACAAATTATATAAAAGATTACACATCCATAAAAGAGAATTACAAAGATGTTTTGAACTTGATCAACCAGTATGAGCACATCATCATATACAGACATGTCAGGCCGGATCCGGATGCGTACGGTGCTCAGCTCGGACTGAAGGAAATCATCCAAAATATCTTTCCGAATAAAACAGTCAATGCGCTCGGGGAAAATGAGCCGAGCCTTGATTTTCTGGGGACGATGGATATCGCCGAGATCAGGGAGGATGCTTTATACATCGTCGTCGATACGGCAAACCGTGACAGAATTGATGGTGATATCCCTGATGGCGCCAAAGTCGTAAAAATCGACCACCATCCAAATCACGATCCGTTCGGCGATATCAACCTTGTCGAAACAAACGTGTCTTCGACGTCCGAACTGCTTTATCTGATTGCGAATTTGTGGGGCTATGACAATGACTTCATCAACGAAGAAGCTGCGAAACCGTTATATATGGGCATCGTCGGCGATACGGGCAGGTTTTTATTCAACAATACGACCGGCATGACGCATCATGTTGCATCGGAACTGAAGAAATATGACTTTGATTCGACATCCCTGATTCAGGAGATGAACAAGACGTCGATAGAATCGTTCAGATTCAAAGGCCATCTGATCAGTAATTTCAACCTGCGGCCGAGCGGTGTACTGTACACATTTGTCAGCCGTGAGGATTTGAAGGAGTTCGGTGTATCCAGCAATGAAGCGAGCCTCAGCGTCAATTTATACAGAGACATCGAAGATGTGAAAGTGTGGTTCATGGCAATCGAGGAAGAGGATGAAATCAGAGTCAGACTGCGTTCCAAGTCAGTCATCATCAATGATGTCGCCCATCAGTTCGGCGGAGGCGGCCACCCGCTTGCATCAGGCATCAAACTCAGATCTAAAGATGAAATCGAAACTCTGGTAAAGGCTCTGGAAGACAAAATCGAAAATAATTAATTGGGAGGCCTCTGTAAATGATCAATTTAAATGTCCATTCGAGTTATGAGTTTTTAGCCAGCAATATACAAATTGATCCTCTTTTGAAACTCCTGAAAGACGATAATCAAAGTGCGGTGGCGATTACAGACCTGAATCATATGCACGGCATATATCAGCTGCTGAAAAAAGCGCCGGAATATAATGTTAAACCCGTTGTCGGCATGAAAGTGCTTGTCGACGACGGACTCAGCGGTGCCCCTTTAATTTTGCTTGCCAAAAATAATGAGGGATATCAGTCTCTGATCAGAATATCCGCGATGCTGTCCTATAAAGATATAACAAGAACGCCTTTCGAATTTTTACAGAACAATGCCAATGATCTCGTGGTCATTGCGGTGACGGATGAAGGCACTGAACTGCTCGGAAAGCTCATAAAGGTGAGTGGCGATGACAAATACATATCCAGGGAGCTCGGTGCAGCATCGTATAAAAAAGCATTCATACACAGTGCCCGCTACATGAGAAAAGAAGACAGGAAAGCGCTCAAAGTGCTGAATGCGATTCGGGACAATGACAGGCTGGAAGCGCATGATCTGACCGCCATTTCAGGTGATGAATATGTGTTGAAAAAAGAAGACATTACTGAAGAAATTGAACCGTTTTTACAGGTGAATAAAGAGATCGTTGAAAAATGTAACGTATCAATGCCGGAAGTCAGTACGACTCTGCCGCATTTCCCGCACCCGGAAAATGCTGATTCAGATGAATTTTTATGGCAGCAGCTGAATAAAAGACTCATAGAGAAAACGGACGGCAGTGAAAAATATAAAGACAGGCTGCAGTACGAATTCGATGTCATTACAAAAATGGGGTACTCGGATTACTTCCTGATTGTCAGCGATGCTGTGAACTATGCCAAAAATAATGACATCTATGTCGGGCCGGGCAGGGGGTCTTCAAGTGCAAGCCTCGTATCATACCTGTTAAATATCACTGAAGTGGATCCGCTCAAATATAATCTGCTGTTTGAACGTTTCCTCAACCCTGCACGGGTGACGATGCCGGATATCGATATCGACTTCGAGGATACGAACAGAGACAAGATGGTCACTTACTTAAATGACAAGTACGGACAGATGAATGTGTCTAATATCGTTACGTACGGTACCCTCAGTGCCAAGATGGCGGCACGGGATGTCGGCCGTGTATTGAAGTTCAGTGATGAGACTCTTAAATATATATCGAATATGATAGGGACCGAACAGAGCATCAGTCTGACGGAAGCTTTCAACAGCCAGGCGTTCAAAAAGCTGGAGGCTTCGGATGATAAGTATAAAGTTTATAAAGAAGTATGCCTGTCCATCGAAGGATTGCCGAGACATCCGTCAACCCACGCAGCGGGCGTGCTGGTCAGCGCAGACAAGCTGACTGAAAAAGTGCCTATCATGTTTACGGAAGGGCATACCATCAGCCAGTGGACCATGAACGAAGTGGAAGCGGTCGGACTTTTGAAAATTGATGTTCTCGGTCTCCGGAATTTGACGCTTATCAGAAGGATGGTCAATATGATTGCCCATAAAGGGGAGAGCATCGACATTCATAATCTGGAAGAGGACCCGAAAGTTTATAAAATGCTGAGCCACGGTCTCGGCCTCGGCGTCTTCCAATTGGAATCGACAGGCATCCGCAAAGTGCTGAGAGAAGTGAACCCGACAGATTTCATGGACCTGGCTGCGGTGCTGGCACTGTACAGACCGGGTCCGATGAAGGAAATTCCGAACTTCGTCCGCGGCAAGCACCAGCCTGAAACCGTGACATACCCGCATGATGATATTAAAGAGATTTTACGGGAGACGAACGGCGTCATCGTCTACCAGGAACAAATCATGCTGATTGCGAGTCAGATTGCCGGATATTCATACGCAGAAGCGGATATATTAAGACGTGCGATGAGTAAGAAAGACCGGGAAACGCTGCTTAAAGAGAAAGAGAAATTCCTGGGCGGCGCAAAAGACAAAGGTTACGAAGTATCTTTGGCAGAACATATATTTGAACTGATTCTGAAGTTCGCGGATTACGGGTTTCCTAAAAGCCATGCTGTTGCCTACTCGAAAATCGCCTATATCATGGCTTACATCAAAACGCGCTATCCCGCTATTTTCTATGCTGTCATTTTAATGCAGAATATCGGTAATCATGCAAAGATCATCGAGCTTTTCGAAGAGATGAAAATGTTGAAAGTGAAAATCCACCCGCCGGACATCAACATCTCAAGAAGCGGCAATACTGTAAACGATGGAGTGGTGCTCGGTCTCAGCATGATAGAAGGTGTTACTTATAAAGTGGCAGAATCCATCATGGAAGCACGAAAAGACGGGAAGTTCAAAGATATATATGATTTGAAGACCAGAGTGGATAATAATCTGTCGGAGAAGGTGCTTAGCAATCTGATTCTTTCGGGAGCTTTGGATGGCTTTGAAGAGAACAGAAAAACGATGCTTCAGTCGATTGCAAACTTAAGGGACATCAATTCAGAAGAATTCTCGCATAATTCCTTTTTGAGTGCACTCGGCTTCAACGTCAAAAAAGAATACCAGTATGCCGAAGAGATGACCCAGATGGAAAAGATAGAGGGAGAAAAAACGGCCCTCGGTTTTTATTTATCAAGCCATCCGATCCGGCTCATCCAAAGAGAGAACCAGTCGATACCGTTCAACATGTTCAGGCAGCAGAGGAATTACGGGACATACCTCGTCTTTCTGGATGAACTCAAAGTCATCAAGACAAAGAAGGGCCAGAACATGGCATTCGCAAAAATAACGGACGGCGTGACGGATATGGATGGGGTCATCTTCCCCAATGTATATTTCACCGATCATCCGAAGCTGACTTCACAGGCACTCGTCGTCAGGGGCAGGATGGATGAGCGGAAAGGGCAGCCGCAGCTGATTATCGAAAAGGTGGATGAACTGGAAACTTTTAAAGATGAGTATTTAAAACGTATAAGGAAAATATATATAAGAAATAAAGACCGGTATGACTTTGATGAACTGCTCGATGACGACGGAATCGTCATCTACTCATTCGAGGACGGCAGGATTCTCGGCAATATAGATCCGGGGCGTCTGAAAGACCTGCAGGATAAAATTCATCCGGTGGATTTGAGATTTATGACCTAAGTTGTTGTGTATCGATGAATATTTTGATATATTACAGTGGTATGACCACTACGCAAAGAGAGGTTGATTCAATGTCCTTAAGAGATGACGCACTGCATATGCACAAAACCAACCAGGGCAAATTAAGCGTAAACTCGAAAGTCGAATTGAAAGACAAGACGGATTTAAGTCTGGCATATTCACCAGGGGTCGCAGAACCATGCAAAGAGATATACGAAGATCCAAATACAATATTCGATTACACCATTAAAAGTAATACTGTCGGCGTCGTAACCGACGGTTCAGCCGTACTCGGACTGGGTAATATCGGTGCGAAGGCGAGTCTGCCGGTGATGGAAGGTAAAAGTGTACTACTGAAATCATTTGCAGGTGTGGACTCTTTTCCAATCGCATTGGAAACCAATGATGTGGATGAAATCGTCAATACTGTAAAACTGATGTCACCTGTTTTTGGTGGTATCAACTTAGAAGATATATCAGCACCGAGATGCTTTGAGATCGAAGAAAAGCTGAAGAAGGAGACGGATATTCCCGTATTCCATGATGACCAGCACGGTACGGCAATCGTCACTGTCAGCGGACTGCTCAACGCTCTGAAACTGACAGGCCGTTCTTTCAATAAAATCAAAGTCGTATTGAACGGTGCGGGTGCTGCGGGTGTGGCAATCGTCAAACTGCTCAACAGTTTCGGTGTCAAAGACTTGATCATGTGTGATTCAAGAGGTGCGATATACGAAGGACGCCCGAACGGCATGAACGCTGTGAAAGAAGAAATCAGCAAATATACGAATTTGAAAAATGAAGAGGGTACACTCGAAGAAGTGATAGAAGGCGCTGATGTATTCATAGGTGTTTCAGTTGCCGATGCCCTCACGCCGGATATGGTCAGGACGATGGCAGATGATTCCATCATTTTCGCAATGGCAAATCCAAATCCGGAAATCATGCCGGACGCTGCACACTCTGCAGGCGCAAAAGTCGTCGGTACCGGCAGAAGTGATTTTCCGAATCAGATTAATAACGTACTTGCATTTCCCGGTATTTTCAGGGGTGCACTGGACGTGCGTGCAACACATATCAATGAAGAGATGAAGAAAGCTGCAGTCCGCGCGATTGCAGATCTGATCCAGGATGATGAACTGAGCAGTGATTACGTCATACCGGATCCATTCAATAAATTTGTTGCACCTGAAGTCGCAATGGCAGTGGCAGAAGCTGCAATGAACTCAGGTGTCAGCAGAATAAAAATAAGTTCAAGGACAGTGTATGAAAAAACACTGAAGTTGACTGAGACGGTGTAGAATATGACTGAAAAAAAAGGACTTGAGTCTGTTATTGAAGAGATCTATATGATCATCGACAAAGAGCAGATGCAGGTCGGACAAAAACTTCCGAGCGAAAGATACTTGAGTGAAAATCTGAATGTCAGCAGGCAGAGTGTCAGAGAAGCTTTAAGAGCACTTGAATTTCTGGGTATCATCTATGTGAAAAGAGGCGAAGGTACATACCTTGCCGACATAGACAGCCATCAGCTCTTCGAGCTGATTGCCAAATACCTGGTGCGGTCGGATAAACAGCGCCGGGAGCTGATAGAATTTCAGAAGATGATGGAAGACTATGTTGAAGAGAAAACGGATGAAAAAAGTACTGTGATGTCATATGATAATAAAATCATGAAAAAGATCTATGTGATTTTAAAGAAATATACAGGACAATAAGCGGTAAAAAAATGGGGAATTATAATATGTTAAAAGATTTGTTTTTCAAGTTGAACAAAAAAGTGAATGATAAAAAGGAACCGGGTGTCTTTGAATCGAATGAATCGATCATCACGAAGTGCCCGAACTGTAAAAAGATTCTCTACTCAAAGGAATTATATAAACGTCTGAATGTATGTTCAAACTGTGACCATCATCTGATGATTACAAGTACTGAACGGATGGAGGCACTGTTGGACGAAGACTCCGGCACAGCTCTGTTTGAAGGAATCACTTCGATGAATCCGCTGGAATTCCCGAATTACGAGTCAAAACTGGAAAAGGACAAGGAGAAGACGGGATTGAATGAAGCGGTCATTGTACATGAAGGTACGATAGACGGTTCTCCTGTAGTCATCGCCATCATGGACCCAAGGTTCCGTATGGGAAGTATGGGGTCGGCGGTCGGAGAAAAACTGGCAAGGGCATTCAATCATGCGACGGAAAAGCGTATGCCTGTCGTTGTCTTTACGGCAAGCGGCGGCGCGAGGATGCAGGAAGGCATCATCTCTCTCATGCAGATGGCAAAAGTCAGCGTTGCCGTCGAGAAACATAATAACGCAGGACTCCTGTATATTGCATACATGACCAATCCGACGACGGGTGGCGTATCGGCAAGTTTCGCTTCTGTGGGTGATATCAACCTGGCTGAAAAAGGTGCTTTGATCGGCTTTGCGGGACGCAGGGTGATCGAAGAAACGATCAAGGAGAAACTTCCGGATGATTTCCAGACGGCAGAGTTTCTGCTCAAGCACGGCCAGCTTGATGAAGTCGTCGACAGACGGAATATGAGAGATTATTTAAGTCGAATTCTAATGATGCACAACGAGGTGAAATAATGACTTTCGAATTTGAGAAACCATTGCAGGAGTTACAGGATAAGATTAAAGAACTTGAAAAGTATGCATCAAAAAATAAATTGGATCTTGCCAAGGAAATCAGTTTTCTTGAAAACAAGCTGGAAGACAAGAAGAAGGAGATCTATGCGAATCTGACACCGTGGCAGAGAGTGGAAATCGCCCGTTATATCCATCGTCCGACAACACTCGAATACATCGAAACATTATTCGATGATTTCATCGAGTTTTTCGGTGACCGGGTATACAGCGATGATCATGCGATTGTCGGCGGTATCGCAACATACAGGGATGTCCCTGTAACTGTCATCGGCCATCAGCGCGGCCGCGATACGAAAGGAAATATTAAACGCAATTTCGGCATGGCACATCCTGACGGCTACAGAAAAGCGCTCAGACTGATGAAACAGGCGGATAAATTCAACCGTCCGATCATCTGCTTTATCGACACCAAAGGCGCATATCCGGGCAAAGCGGCCGAAGAACGGGGTCAGAGTGAATCGATTGCGCGCAACCTGGTGGAAATGGCAGGGCTGAAAGTGCCTGTCATCAGCATCGTCATCGGGGAAGGAGGCTCGGGCGGCGCACTGGCACTCGGTGTGTGCAACCGTCTGTTAATGCTTGAAAACGCGACCTACTCCGTCATTTCACCGGAAGGTGCCGCGAGTATTCTGTTCAAAGATGCCTCATTGAAAGAAATTGCAGCAGAGTCATTGAAAATCACTGCCGGCGATCTTAAGGAGCTCGGCATTGCGGACGCTGTGATCAAAGAACCGGGCGGCGGGGCACACCAGGATAAAGAATATGTTTTTAAAAGTTTGGATGAGACGCTGCATGATTACTTATCAGAACTGTCGAAATTGTCGGCTGACGAGCTGGTGGACGACCGTTTCAACAAGTACATGTCCATTGGAGAATATAAGGAACTCACTTAAGCAACCTGAAAAGGGTTGCTTTTTTTTATTCGTTATATTTTCCTGTTACAATATAATGGATAGATTAAATTGTATGTGCTATTTTAAAAGTAAGAAACAGAGATGGGGGCTATTTATGAAGAAAATTGCAGTATTGACAAGTGGTGGAGATTCTCCTGGAATGAACGCCGCCATAAGATCTGTAGTGAGAAAAAGTATATTTGAAGGATATGAAGTATATGGTGTATATCAGGGTTTCCAGGGACTGATCAATGATAATATAGAAAAGCTGGAACTCGGTGATGTCGGCGATATCATCCAAAGAGGGGGTACAAAGCTGTTCAGTGCAAGATGTCCGGAGTTCATCGACGCCGGTGTGCGTCAAAAAGGTCTCGAGAACCTTAAGAAATACGGCATCGATTCGCTGGTCGTCATCGGGGGAGACGGCAGCTACAGAGGTGCTCAGCGGCTGAATGAAGAAGGTATCAAAACTATCGGAGTGCCGGGGACGATCGATAATGATATCAACGGCACTGATTTTACTATCGGATTTGATACGGCATTGAATACGGTCGTTGATGCAGTGGACAGGATCAGGGACACGGCAACGAGCCATGAAAGAACATTCATAATAGAAGTGATGGGCAGGGACGCAGGCGACCTCGCACTGTGGGCCGGCCTTGCCGGCGGTGCCGAGACGATTCTGATACCTGAAGCTGCAGCTGATATAAAAGCTGTGGCCGAACGTATTGAAACAGGGATGAACCGCGGTAAAAAACATTCCATCATCATCGTCGCAGAAGGTGTCATGTCTGCACAGGAGTGCGGCGCGGAACTTAGAAAATACATCAACGTGGATACGAGGGAAAGTGTTCTCGGCCATATGCAGCGCGGCGGCAAGCCGACAGGCAATGACAGGGTGCTCGCGTCAAGACTCGGTGCACTGGCTGTTGATTTACTGAAAGATGGTATTTCGGGCTGTGCTGTGGGTATAGAGAATAACAAGCTTGTTGAAACAAAGTTTGATAAAGTATTTGATGAGAGACATCAGATTGACAGAGCACTATATAAGCTTTCACAGGAGTTATCAATTTAGGAGGATATTATTAATGAGAAAAACAAAGATTGTTTGTACAATTGGACCTGCATCGGAATCACCGGAAATGCTGGAAAAACTAATGACCGAAGGTATGAACGTTGCAAGATTGAACTTTTCACATGGTGATCATGAAGAACATGCAGCACGTATTAAAAACATCAGAGATGTCGCTGCGAAATTGGATAAAACAGTCGGTATTCTACTGGACACGAAAGGTCCTGAAATGAGAACACACTCGATGGAGAACGGTGCGGTTGAACTGAAAAGAGGACAGGCGATCACAGTTTCCATGCAGGAAGTGACGGGAACATCAGAAAAATTTTCCATCTCCTACGAAGGTCTGATCAACGACGTCGACACGGAAGACAGAATTTTACTGGATGACGGCCTGGTCGAACTGAGAATAAAAGAAATAGATAAAGAAGCGGGGGAAATCCGCTGTGAAGTTTTAAATGACGGGCTGCTTAAAAACAAAAAGGGTGTGAACGTGCCGGGAGTCTCGGTCAACCTGCCGGGCATCACTGAGAAAGACGAGAGCGATATCTTGTTCGGAATTGAACAGAAAGTCGATTTCATCGCGGCAAGTTTCATAAGGAGAAATAAAGACGTGCTTGAAATACGTGAACTGTTGGAAAAACATGATGGAAACTATATTAATATCATTCCTAAAATTGAAAACCAGGAAGGCATCGACAATATTGATTCCATCCTTGAGGTGTCAGACGGTCTGATGGTGGCGAGAGGTGACCTCGGCGTTGAAATTCCGCCGGAATCAGTACCGATGGTACAGAAGGAACTGATCAAAAAATGTAACCTGATCGGCAAGCCGGTCATCACTGCAACACAGATGCTGGACTCCATGCAGGTGAACCCGCGTTGTACACGTGCAGAAGCAAGTGACGTGGCGAACGCAATATATGATGGTTCCGATGCCGTTATGCTGAGCGGTGAGACAGCAGCCGGAGACTATCCGATGGAAGCGGTCAGAACGATGGCGTCAATCGCAGTTTCGGCAGAAGAAGCACAGGATTATAAAAAACTGCTGTCCGACAGGACAAAAGTCCAGCAGACAAATCTTGTGACGGCAATTGGTGTTTCTGTAGCGCACACTGCACTGAATTTAAAATCTAAGGCGATTGTTGCAGCAACGGAATCCGGACATACGGCACAGATCATCGCCAAATACAGGCCGCAGGCGGACATCGTCGCAGTTACGCCTTACGGATATGTGGCAAGACAGCTTGAGCTTGTGTGGGGTGTACAGCCGATTGTCGAAGACGCGACGAAAGATACGGATACACTGTTAAACACTTCAGTATCCGTGACGCTTGAAAAAGGCTATGCAAACTACGGCGACCTGCTGATCATCACTGCAGGCGTACCGACAGGCCAGGCAGGAACGACGAACTTGATGAAACTTCATGTCGTTGGAGATGTTCTGATCAAAGCTCAGGGGATCGGCAGAAGAAGTGCCGTGGCCGAAGTGGTGACAGCAAATGATCTTGAGGAACTGAAGTCGAAAGACATCAAAGACAAGATTGTTGTACTGACATCAGTCCAGTCTGAGATGACGGCGCTGCTTGAAAAAGCCGCAGGGCTTGTCACGGTGGAAGGCGGATTGACCTCACATGGTGCAATCGTCGGTCTGAACCTTGGACTGCCGACGATTGTCGGTGCGAAAAATGCGTTCGAAATATTGAAGAACGGTGATCTTGTAACGATTGATTCCGCACAGAATTCCATTTACAGCGGACATGCAAACGTACTTTAACACTCATTTTACACCTCATTACCGCGATATACGGCTGATGGGGTGTTTTTACATATGTTACTTCAAATATTTGTTTCCCTCTAAATTTTTCACTGGTATAATGACTTTGAGGTGTTGACTATGAAGAGAAACTTATTATTGACTGCGATTTTCGGAACGATGTTATTGCTTTCAGCATGTAATGGCGGTAACGGAAACGATTCTGAATCCACGGAAGAAGAAAATTCTGAAGAAACATCAGAAACGGAAGGGGAGAACGGCGGCGGATCCGAAGAGGAATCCGGTGAAACATCCGCACTTTCAGCCAATGAGCTGATTGACGGCGCACAGGAGAATTGGGAAGATACCGAAAGTTATGAACTCAATCAAATATACATGATTTCAAACGGTGAAGACTCAAATCCGATAAGAACAATCACTACACACAGTGACCAGAATGAACTGAAAGTGGCCATTAACAGCAATGACCTGACAACGACGCACTATATTATAGATGGCGAACATTACATCTACAAAGGTGAGGAACTGGAACTGCAGGATGAAGAGATGGATATTGAAAACTCTTCATACAGCGATCTGACCAGCCAGCTGGACAATTACAGGTCCGGCGAAGTCAGTGAAACAGAAAACGGCTACACTCTTGCTGTGCAGTTTGAAAACCAGGAGGACATCAGCGGTTTATTGACAGAAGAAGCAAGTGACATCATCGAAGACGGTGATGAAATCTCCGGTGAGATGACCCTCGCTTTCGACAGTGACTACAAATATGAGGGCGGCGAATTGAATGCTGTCATAGACAGTGACGGCGAGGAATATGAGCTGTCATCGACCGTTTCAATCGAACGTGTGGGCAATATACCTGTCATAGAAAAGCCGAGCGGTATGTAAATGACTATGAGATAAGCAAAAGTTATCTTTAACTATAAGATAATTAAACATTACTTATCATAATCGGGTTTTTGAAGTAAA
>DEQG01000063.1:0-191 GCA_002360325.1 Salinicoccus sp. UBA3372
TTCACGCGGTAGCCGTCTGCACCCAGATCAAGCGCTAAATAACGCACGCTGGAGTCAAGCGCCGCTTTTGCAACGCCCATGACGTTGTAGTTCGGCATTGCGCGTTCGCCGCCGAGGTAAGTCATTGTGACTAAACTCGCACCTTCGTTGAAAGCAGTCTTCGCATGCTTCGCAACGATTGCAAGTGAATA
>DEQG01000063.1:374-3365 GCA_002360325.1 Salinicoccus sp. UBA3372
TGGTCGCCTTCAAGGTCCCCAAGAAGCTTATCCAATTCTTTGCGGAAACGCTCGTTCAGAATCGTGAACACGAGGTTTGCACCCATGCTGTCAAGCGCACGTGCCGCGCCCCATGCGATACTGCGCTTGTTCGCAACGCCCATAATGACATAAGTTTTGCCTTTTAAATTCATGGTAAAATCTCCTTTATAAATATGAATAATTTTATCGTGTGTTATTAGTACCTACTACTAATTTACTAATAATGACCTCAAATTGCAACAAATAATACATTCAGTATGTCATAAAAATAAAACCATCACAATCGTGATGGTTATCTCCTTTACGCGAGGAGCGATGCCATGAACATGTTCGCAAGCGCAAAGTATATTAGCAGGCTGATGATATCATTCGCCGTCGTGATGAATGGGCCGCTGGCGATTGCCGGGTCGATGCCCGCCTTATCCATGAGCAGCGGCACGATCGTACCGATCAGTGTGGCAACCGTCATGGAAGCGACCAGACTCAGACAGACGATCAGGCCGAGTATCGGCTGCTGATACATCATCAGGATGACGAAAAATATGATGATGCCGCATGCAAGGCCGGTCAAAAAGCCTGAACCGATTTCACGCCCGGCGAGTTTCATCTTGCTGGATTCTTTTATTTCCCCGGTGGAGATACCGCGGATGGCAACAGCCAGTGACTGTGTGCCGGTGTTACCCGCCATCCCGGAGATGAGCGGTATGAAGGCGCTGAGCAGCACGACCTGTGCGAGCGTGTCTTCGAAGACGGACAGCATGGCAGCCGTGATCATCCCCATGAATGTCAGGCCGATCAGCCACGGCAGCCGCTTTTTGGCCGTTTCCACCGCCGTATCCCTCGTCCGCTCGGTATCACTCATACCGGCAAGTCTTGAGTAGTCCTCCCCTGCCTCTTCGTCGATGACGTCCATGATGTCATCGGCCGTGATGATACCGACGAGGTGGTCCTGGTAGTCGAGTACGGGAAGTGCCAGGAAGTCGTAGTCACGCATGATCTGGGCGACTTCTTCCTGGTCGTCGGATACGAGTACGGAAACGACACGTCCGTTCATGATGTCGCCGATATATTCGTCGTCATCCGCGATGATGAGCTCACGGAGGGACATGATCCCGGCAAGCTTTCTTTCTTCATCGACGATGAACACATAGTAGATCGTCTCGGACGTCGGTGCGACTTCCTTCAGGTGGCGCATCGCTTCCCGGACGGTCATGAGGGACGTCAGGCTGACGAATTCCGTCGTCATGATACCGCCGGCCGTGTCTTCCTCGTAGTTCAGCAGGCCGCGGATTTCTTTTGCATCCTGTTTGTCCATCAGTGCTAAAAATGTTGTGACTTTCGTTTTCGGCAGCTGGTTTAAAATATCCACCGAGTTGTCGTACTGCATTTTCCCGATCATTTCGGCCGCGTAGCGCGAATCCATCTGGTCGAACAGTTCATCATAATCTTCATCGTCAATCTCCAGATTATCGAAGAACAACGATACCTCTTCAGGAGACAGGACATGATATAACAGATCTTTGTCCGCTTCCTCGAGGCTGATGTAAAACTCACTCTGCTCGTAGGTATGGAGGCCCAGGAAGTCTTCCCTGAAGCCGTCAATATCATTTTCTCTCAGCTGGGTGAGCAACGCTTCATGTTCAATTTCCACTTCGGTTCTTTCTTCCAATTCCGGCATTCTGCCCACCACCTAAACTTTTTAATTTCTATCTGAAATAAAGGAATCATGAACCCTTTTCCAAAATGGAAACGGTCTGAATCTCGCGAATTTGACTTTCTCATCCGCAACTCTGAACTGTATCTGACGCACACCTTTATGTACCAGGTTGATGTGGTCGACAGTCATCTTATAAATTTCGCTGTTCACCGGGTGCACCTGTGTCGTATGATGCTTCGGCAGCACAAGCGGCGAACCGACGGTTCTGAATACGCTGTTGTTGAGCGATGCGATTTCCGTCAGCTGCAGCGCCTCGATGGACGGATGTATGATCGCGCCGCCGAGGGCTTTATTATACGCAGTCGAACCGGACGGGGTCGACACACAGATGCCGTCACCGCGGAAGCGCTCGAAATGCTGGTTGCGTATATCGATGTCGGAGACGAGCGTCGTGCCGTCGTCCGTTCTCAATGTTGATTCGTTCAGTGCGAGATATCTTGATTCCGCCCCGAACTTTTCATAAGTGATGATGATTTCAAGCAGCGGATATTCAATCAGCTGATATTCATCATTTTGTATGGAAATGATCAGCCGCTCCACTTCGTGCGGCAGCCAGTCGGCATAGAAACCGAGGTGCCCTGTGTGGACACCGACGAATGATGCAGTATCCAAAAGGTGCTGGTAGCGGTGAAATGCCTGCAGCAATGTACCGTCACCGCCGACCGAAATGATCATTTCGGGCGCGGTTTCATCATATTCCATCTTCATTTCCGCCATATAATTCACCATGCGGTCTTTCAATGCATTCGATTTGGTGTCGCCTTTCGACACAATGACAAACTTCATGACATCCCACCTAACCTGCTCATTTATATATTGCGTTTCTTAGAATAGTATTTTTGTGCATCCTGGATCTCTTCCCTGATCTGGGACATTTCCTCATCCAGCAGGAACGCCGCTTCTGCCGCATTTTGCAGCCTTCTTCTGATTTCCGGCGGATATTCGCCCGAATATTTATAGTTCAATGTATGCTCGATCGTCGCCCAGAAATTCATCGCGAGCGTACGGATCTGGATTTCTGCGAGTATGACGACCGGACCGTCGATCGTTTCCACCGGATATTCGATGATCAGGTGGTAGGAACGGTAGCCGCTCTCCTTTGTGTTCTCCACGTAGTCGCGCTCTTCGACGACTTTCATATCTTCGCGCCTTCTGATGTGGTCGCAGATCAGTTCGATATCGTCGACGAACTGGCACATGATACGTATGCCTGCGATATCGTACATTTCTTCGCGCAGCCTGTCGTACGGTAT
>DEQG01000063.1:3443-6271 GCA_002360325.1 Salinicoccus sp. UBA3372
AATTCCACCGGCGAGTATTTACGGTTCAGCTGATAATCTTTACGTATACCTTTAAGCTTAATCTTCAGTTCTTCGACTGACTGTTGATAGGGCGCAAGAAATTCATCCCATCCATCCATCTGAACGCCTCCAGTTATATCTCTTTCAGTTCAAGCGGTGCGCATGCGCACCTTTATGGCTGTCACTTCAATTTTTATTATTATGCGGGACTGATTCCGCCGCGTTACGAATCACCTTCAGTATAGCATTCCACGGTGTTCCCTTCATGCTTTCCCCCTGTACATCAGGTGTATTCTTCCCGCTGCTGACGCATTTTATTTTACCATATCGCCGCAGCTTTGATAATGTCTTAAATCTGTTTACTTTACAGTCCATTTTAAATTTTAGATAATATGTATTAAGGAGTGAGACAATGCCGGAGTTAGAAATTGAATTTAAAAATTTATTGACAGCAGATGAGCATGACACTTTATACAACACCTTTTTTACAGCGGAGAAAAAGCAGTCCCTCGTCAACTATTACATAGATACAGAAAATCTGGATCTCAGAAAAAATACACTGCTCCTCAGAATCCGTGTGACATCGGGTGAGCAGATGATGACTTTGAAGGCGCCGACTGAAAAGGGAATCCTCGAGTTCAATGCCGCGGTCGATTACGATTTACAAACTGCCAGAACACTGTCGCACGATGACCTTCCTGAAATCATTACCCATGAATTGAACGCAAGAAACATCAATGCACATGAATTGATCATTTACGGCAGTCTGACGACGGAACGTTTTGAAACGGATTACAAGGACGGCCTGCTCGTGCTCGATAAGAGTTCGTTTCTTGATACAGAGGATTTTGAGATCGAATATGAAGTGACCGACTACGATCAGGGCGAAACGAGATTCGACCATCTGCTCGAGGAATATAAAATTGAACGCCGGCCGGAAGTGACGAAGAGCGAACGCTTCTATCAGGTTTTAAGGAAAGAAAAGGATGAGTCCAAATGGTAAAGAAGAACCCGCTGTCCAACCCATATAAAGCAATCGGCACAGAGAAATTATTTGAAATGGTCGATCGTTTCTATTACTATGTTGAACGTGATGACCGGATCAACTATTTGTTTCCGGGAGATTTCAAGGAGACGGCCTTCAAACAGAAGTTGTTTCAAGTCCAGTTTCTGGGCGGGCCGAACCTGTATATCCAGGAGTACGGCCACCCGATGATGAAGGCGCGCCATATGCCGTTCGTCATTACACCATATGCGAAGGAAGCATGGCTTGAGAACATGTATCAGGCGATGCTGGATGTGGACATCCCTGAGGAATTACGCGACTTTTTATTCCAAAGGTATACAATGACAGCAAATCATATGGTGAATACACCAGACTAAATTCCAGTCAAGTGTGATTATGAGTAAGGAGGAACTTCGATGGACCGTATGACACAGGAATGGCCGACGGTGCAGCCGACCGATCAGAAGGTTGAGATATTCTATTTCTTCGACCCGTTTTCCGAACAGTGCCGTGAAATGGAACCGATCATCAACAAACTGATCATCGAGTACCGCGGATATGTCACCATTCAAAAGATACTTGCCCCGTCACTGACAGTTTTGACGAAATGTCAGGCACAGTCAACCTCAGACCATGATAATCTCGCACTTGCCTACAAAGCCGCGGAAGTACAGGGCCGTAACAAGGCACGTGCATTCATGCGATATATTTTAAACCGTATCATGCCGACAAAAAGCGTCTGCACTTACGATCATATGTACAAAAGTGCGCAGCTTGCAGGCCTGGACGTACAAAGCTTTTTCGAAGAAATAAACTCCAGTACCGTTAAAAGCATGCTGAAACGGGATCTCGCCGTGTACCGTGAAATGGATATCGAAACACTCCCTTCGATGGTGTTCTTCAGCGGTGATATACACGCTGAGGGCATCAAAGTGGAAGGTGTGTATCCGTACCATATTTTCACATATATCATCAATGAACTGCTCGAGCTGGATATAGAGAAAAAGCCGCTGCCTGGCATTTATGACTACATCGAATCATTTGAAGTTGTAAGCTTCCATGAACTGAAGACCGTTTTCGAATGGCGCACGGGTCTGCTTCTGAATGAACTGAAGAAACTGAAGCTGCAGCGTCTGATCGAAGAAGTGACGACGGATGAAGCGACGTATTATCAGATCCGGGGCGGCACCCGGGTGCTGAACAACGTCCAGTGAGCCGCGTGTGCGGTGGACTGAGTTGCTGGATGCCATGAGTTCATGGCCGGACGGTTTTTATTTTTAATACGATTTTTAAGTACTATATAAATTTTAAGCCTGCTGAGTGGATTATTGCCGCTTGGCAGGTTTTTTCGTTGATTAATGTTAATATTAGGGGAAGGAATTTTAAAGGAGGAGAGATTGTTGCTGGCAGAATATTTATCATCCATGAAAATATTTGAGGCTTTGACGGACTCGGAGATTGAGTCGCTTGCCGGTATTGCGCTCCACAGGAATGTTGAGAAGAATACGCATCTGTTTCATATGAGCGAGGAGATGACGAGCTTTTTCTTCGTCGTCAGCGGGAATGTGAAGATTTACAGAATCGATGAGGAAGGCCGCGAGCAGATCATCAATTTCTTCGGGGAGCGGGAGATGTTTCCGCATCATGCGATTTTCAGGTCCGATCCCTACCCGGCGAGTGCGATGACGACGGAGAAATCCGAAATCATTGTCATCGATAAGCGTGAGTTCGAGGGTCTCGTGCGGAGCCAGCCGGATATTGCGGTGAAATTATTCAAATACATAGGTGAGATCATCATCGACCTCCAGCATCGTCTGCAGGA
>DEQG01000063.1:6384-6547 GCA_002360325.1 Salinicoccus sp. UBA3372
ATTACGCTGAAACTGACGAAGCAGGAGATGGCCAGCATGATCGGGCTGACCCGCGAAACAGTAAGCCGCAACATCTCCATGTTCCGTAAGATCGGAATCATTGATATAGACGGCGCCGGCCGGATGATTGTGGATTTGGAGGAGCTGGAGACGTATTTGTGAG
>DEQG01000021.1:0-4226 GCA_002360325.1 Salinicoccus sp. UBA3372
TTTGTATAGATTTTATTATTACGTGACTCTGTACAAGCATCAAAAATTTTAAATTATTTAAAAGCTTTGAAAGGGATTTGGATCAATAGTTACACGACATGTTTTCAGTGAACTTTTCTGCGCAGTGCTGCATGCATAATCGACAGCGGTACCAGCTGCATGAGGATAAATTAAAAGCGAATCCCCACAGAGGAGAACTTTATCATATTACCGGCAGATATGCCGGCGATCATCTTCATTAAAGACAAGAAAACGGCAAAACACGGTGCCGTTTTAGGCGGAATCGCCCTTGTACCGACCGCGTTGGTCATCAATCTTGCGGCCTATGCAAATATTGATGTGCTGCAGTATGCTGAAAGGCTGATACTCGGCGCATTGATGGGGCTTGCCCTGTTCGGAATGATGACTTTAAGTATGGCGGTTCCCTGTCTCTATACTGTCTGCGCCGCTTCATACAGGCGGATAATATGCTGCATTGGACTTTATTTGAATAAAACAGCCCGGTTCACTGCTTTAGTATGCAGATAACCGGGCTTTTAATTTTGAAGGTTAATTAATCTATTAAATTCCATTACGCTTGTTGTATCAATCCACCGTCTGCAACAAATTCTGTACCAGTTGAATAAGTTGATTCATCCGAAGCCAAGTACAGGACCAAATTAGAAATTTCTTCCGGTTCTGCTATACGTTGCATAGGAATCTGCTTTTCTATTTTCTTAATCATCTCTTGTACATCGGGTTGTTCTGTCATTGGGGTACGGATTGTTCCGGGATGTACAGAATTGACTCTGATGTCATGAGGTGCATATTCAGCAGCAGCCGCTTTTGTTAATCCTCTGACTGCAAATTTAGAAGCAACATAGGCACTGTTGTTCATATTTCCAACGATACCTGAGATTGATGAGATGTTGACTATCGATCCACCGCCAGCTTTTTTCATTGATCCAAAGATATTTTTTATACCCAGGAAAACACCGTCTTGGTTTATTCTGCTTGTTGTACGGAAATCTTCCAATGAAGTATCCTGGATTGACTTAGATACTACAATGCCTGCATTGTTCACCAAAATATTAATTGGACCAAAACGTTCTTCGGTCTTCTCTACCAAACTTGTCCAATTTTCTTCATCTGTAACATCTAATTCTATAAAAATCGCTTGTTCTCCCAGTTCTTCAGCAGTCTTTTCGCCATCTGAAGAACTTAAATCTGCTATAACCACTTTAGCACCTTCTGCAACAAATAATTTTGCATGGATTTTACCCATGCCGCCTGCACCACCTGTAATGACTGCTACTTTACCATCTAATCTGCCCACTTAAAATTCCCCCTTTTGTGATTAGCCAATTTGTACATTGACTTGTAACTCAAGTATAATCAGCATTAATACCCCACTCAATGTAAGCGCCTTCATTTTTAGACACATCTTTACAAACTGTATAATAAAAGGTGGTAAATCATGAATAGACAAGAGCTATATCTCGACCGAAGATTGCTTAGAACAAAAAAGTCTTTAAAACGCGCTTTTCTCTCCCAGTTAAAGTACAAGCCTTATAATGAAATCACCGTCACTGATCTTGTTAAAAACGCAAAAGTTACCAGAGCTTCGTTTTATAATCACTACACAACTAAAGATCATCTACTCGACACTTTGTTATTGGAAAAAAATCAGGAACTCATACAAGCATATAAAGACCCCATCTTAAAACATAAACCTTTCACTCTCAATCGCCTTTCTGCCTCAGATGTAAAATTATTCAACTATATTTTTGATAATGCAGATTTTTATACCACTATATTAAATTCTGACATCACCCTTGTAGCGGAAAATCAGATGTTCGATTCAATCAGAAAAATTAACATAGAAGTACTCAGAGTAAAGGATCGTGTGATAAAGACTGACTTTATCGCAAGTTATCTTTCTTACGCTATCGTGGGACTTATCAAAGAGTGGGTTCGTGAAGGATACAAATACGATCCTGAATTTATGAGTGAACAGCTTCTGGAACTTATGAGGGTATCACCTTATAAAACTTTCCATATAAAATTATCTCAGAAGAAAAATTAAAGCCTTTCGAAATGTAAAGCCCCTCACCTATAACATTTGAGGGGCTTAATCCATTATCAGTATTTAGTCTATCTCGCCTTGGTCGCAAAGTTGACCAGGGCTTCTATACCTGTTTTAATGCTCTTTTCCGAAAAGATGATCTCGGGACTGTGGAGTGAGTAGCCGCTCTCTTCTACATCTTTCATCCTTGTGCCGATGCGGAATGCTGCACCGACATAGTCCTGCATATAAAATGCGAAGTCTTCAGACCCCATGGACGGTTCTTTCAGTTCATGGAATTTGGAATCATGGTCGTCGCCTGCATTGACGAACTCGTCAACAAGTTCGGGATTGTTGATGACCGGCGGGCAGTATTTGGTGTATTCAAGTTCACACTCCGCACCTGATATTCCGGTCAGTCCGCCGATATAGTTTTCAATCATTTTCTGGGCGAGCTTGATCGAGTCTTCCGAGAAGCTTCGGATTGTACCGCCGAACGAACATTCATCAGGGATGACATTGTTTGCGTCACCGGCACAGATCTGACCGACGGTAATCACTACGGGAGTCGCGGGGTTGTTGAACCTGGACGCAATGCCCTGGATGAATTGAATGATATTTGATGCGAGGTAGATCGGGTCCGCTGTCGTATCCGGGTGGGCTGCATGCCCGCCCTTTGCCGTCACTTTCGCATTGAAGCCTGTGGACCCGGCACAGAACTGCTCTTTTCTGTAGCCGATCAGCCCTTCATTCAATTCCGGCCATGTATGGTACATGACAATCTTATCCACAGGTACCTCGAGCCGCTCAAGTTCCTGTTTCATATACCTGGCACCTTCCAGCGTCTCCTCCGCCGGCTGGAATATGAATACGATGTTGTACTTCAAATCATCATACATATCATTGATCACTTTCGCAAAACCGTACATGATGCTGGTGTGGATATCATGGCCGCACGCATGCATGATACCGTCATTTTCCGATTTATAATCAAGACCGGTCCTTTCTGTAAGCGGCAGTGCATCCATATCCGCCCTGACACCGATATATTCAAATTTCGAATCCTTCTCCAGGATGCCGATCACACCGGTTTTTTCGCTCAGTTCATAAAACTTTATCTTCGTATCTTCAAGGCCGTTCTGCACCAGTTTCGTCGTCTCGTATTCCTTGAAGCTCAGTTCAGGCTCCTTATGCAGTCTTCTTCTGAAGTTGATGATATGCTCCAGATGATTATCAATCATTTCTTCTTTCACAGCCATTTAAAAACTTCCTTTCAGAATTCTTGGTCTTTATTCTGTTGAATTGAATGTTATCTACATATAATTCCTTTATCCGTTTAAAGATACATTAAACCTTTCAGTCGAAGGTTCGGTCTACTTTGATGTTTTAAAACCGTTTTTGGAATATAATAAAGTCAAGAGGAGATGATAAGATGGGTAATCAAGATTTCAAACAAACTGTCTATGTCAATCGATTTACAGACGGCACTCTCGATCCGAACATTGAGATGGCTTATCACGTGAAGGACAAAGGGAATATCATCGCAAATACGACGCCGGGGTGCTGGGGACCGATGATCACGCCTGAACTGAAAGGCGGTCATGAAGTGACACAGCCGGTATTCGTCGAAGGTGCGGAAGTCGGCGATGCGATCGCAATCAAAATCAATTCGATCCGGGTCACTTCGGTTGCTACCGCTTCCGGACATGACCAGCCGATGGAAGGCAGGTTTACGGGCGACCCGTTCGTCGCGGGCATCTGTCCGAACTGCGGTGCCAAAAATCCGAAGACTGTCGTCAAAGGCATCGGCCAGGGCGCGGTCCGGTGCGCAGAGTGTGATGAGGACGTCACACCGTTCACTTTTACAAATGCTTACACGATGGGTTTCAATGAAGACAGAAGCTTGGGGATTACGCTGAACAGGGAGGCTGCTGAAAAGATTGCCCATAAGTCGAAAGAATATATGTGCACGCCGGAAAATTCGATTCAAAACCCGGTCGTCACTTTCGCACCGCATGATATTGTCGGCGCAATCGCGAGAGTCATTCCATTTCTGGGCCAGCTCGGTACAGTGCCCGCGAGTCCTTTCCCGGATTCACATAACGCCGGGGACTTCGGTCAGTTCCTTCTCGATGCGCCGCATGACTATAAGAAAACCATCGAGGAGCTTGAAGACAGGACC
>DEQG01000021.1:4248-4845 GCA_002360325.1 Salinicoccus sp. UBA3372
CGCCATTTTGATCTGTCCCGTCAAAGTCGAAGGCGGCGGTGTGTATCTCGGAGATATGCACGCGATGCAGGGCAACGGTGAAATCGCCGGTCATACGACCGACGTTGCAGGCATTGTCGATCTCAGTGTCAGAGTGCTTAAAGACCTTGAAGTCGACGGTCCAATTTTACTGCCTGTCGAAGAAGACCTGCCTGTCGTTGCAAAGCCCTACTCCAAAGAAGAGAGGGAGAAAGCCGAGAAGCTTGCAGAACACTGGGGTGTTGAAAAGCTTGAGGAATCTTTCCCGTTATCATTTGTCGGCACAGGTGCGACATTGAATGATGCAACTGAGAATGGATTGGAGCGCGCTGCCAAACTTCTCGGTATTGAAGTGCCCGAAGTGATGAACAGAGCGACCATCACCGGTTCAATCGATATCGGCCGTAACCCGGGTGTCGTCACCGTCACCTTCCTGGTGCCGAGCGACATGCTGAGGCGAATCAGGCTGGATCAGCTGACGAGGAACCATTATTCATAAGGGAGATTGAGGACTATCCGCTTTTTAGGAGCGGATAGTTTTTTATTTTCCGGGAAACTGTCCGGAATTTGGCCCGGAAA
>DEQG01000060.1:0-3492 GCA_002360325.1 Salinicoccus sp. UBA3372
TTTCTGTAGAAAGGTGTCACTTCAAATTTCGCAGTCTGGACACGGTCTGTCGGAACGATGTTGATATTCCCGTTTGTGATGTCGAGAGAGATTGAACTGTACTCCTCATCAATCGTTTCGATCAGACGGTTTTTTGCGCCGCCCGCAAACATCGAGTCGAAGCTCGTCGTCTTGACGGAATCAAAAGCTTTCTCGACCGATTTGAAGAGCTGTGATGCCTGCTGGCTGCTGTCGAATCTGCTTCTGACATCCTTGTATGTCTTATTCGCCCTTTCGTTCACATCTCTGTACTTTTCGTTGATCTTGTCTGATTTCACATATTTGTTGACTTCACCCATAAACTGTTTGTATAGATCGTTGAACATGCCGCCGTCCCAGTACTCTTCCTCATCGTCTGCCCGGTGGCTGCCTTTCGTCTCTTCTTCGCCAGCGGACTGGCTGCCGGACTCTTTTTTATCCATCGTCTCCATTAGGCGAATAGCTTCTTCGGAAGTGATTTTGCCTTCTTCCAGCATCTTCAAAATACGTTCTTTACTGTTCATGATTAGCCCCCTGATGGTTTCTGTTCAACCATTTTTTTAAATGATAACCTGTATGGCTTGACGGTTCATTTATGACATCTTTTATTGTACCATCAACAACAATTGTTCCGCCACCGACACCACCCTCGGGTCCGAGGTCGATGATATTGTCGGCCACTTTGATGACATCCAGGTTGTGTTCGATGATGATGACGGTATCTCCGTTGTCCACCAGTCTCTGCAGCACTTTGATCAGCCTGCCTATATCTTCTGAATGCAGTCCGGTCGTCGGTTCATCCAGTATATAGAGCGAGCGGCCGTTTGAACGTTTGTGCAGTTCAGAAGCGAGTTTGACACGCTGTGCCTCACCGCCGGACAGTGTCGTTGCCGGCTGGCCGAGCTTGACATATCCGAGTCCGACATCGACGAGTGTTTTTATTTTACGTTTGATCTTCGGCAGATTTTCAAAGAAGTAGTATGCCTCTTCCACAGTCATTGCCAGTACATCCGCGATGCTCTTGTCCTTATATTTCACTTCGAGCGTTTCACGGTTATAGCGTTTGCCGTCGCACACTTCACACGGTACGAAAACATCCGGCAGGAAGTGCATCTCTATTTTGATGATGCCGTCGCCCCGGCACGCCTCACAGCGGCCGCCTTTGACGTTGAAGCTGAATCTGCCTTTGCTGTAGCCGCGCACTTTCGCTTCGTTCGTCTGTGCAAACACGTCTCTAATATCATCAAATACACCAGTGTAGGTTGCCGAGTTACTGCGCGGCGTCCGGCCGATCGGTGACTGGTCGATGTCGATGATCTTCTCGAGTTCATCCGCAATTTCTATGCTGTCATGCTCTCCCGGAATCTGCTTGGATTTATACAGTCTCGTGTGCAGCGCCTTGTAGATGATTTCATTGACGAGGGTACTCTTTCCGGAACCTGACACACCGGTCACGACGTTCAGCACCGACATCGGTATTTTCACATCGATGTCTTTCAGGTTGTTCGCACGTGCACCTTTCACTTCAATCATCCTGTCCGGATTGATGTCACGGTAGTTTTCAGGCAGTGGAATCTGACGTTTGCCGCTCAAATAAAGACCGGTGATCGAGTCTTCGTTCTTCTTCACTTCATCAGGTGTCCCTGCCGCAATGATTTCTCCGCCGTGCTCGCCTGCTCCCGGCCCGATATCGATCAGATAGTCACTGGAAAGCATCGTATCTTCATCGTGCTCGACGACAATCAGCGTATTGCCGAGGTCACGCATATCTTTAAGCGTATTGATCAGACGTTCGTTGTCCCTCTGGTGCAGCCCGATTGACGGCTCATCCAGTATATACAGTACACCGCTCAGTCTCGAACCGATCTGTGTCGCCAGACGGATACGCTGGGCTTCACCGCCGGATAATGTACCGCTTCTGCGGTTAAGCGTTAAATAGCCCAGGCCGACGTTGCGTAAAAATAAAAGCCTTTCATTGATTTCTTTCAAAATAGGTGCCGCAATCGTCCGGTTTTTCTCCGACAGTTCCAAAGTATTGAAGAAATCGAGTGCTTCCCCGACCGGCTGATCCACACTGTGGCCGATATGGCGGTTGTCCACTTTGACCGACAACGCTTCATCATTCAGACGGTAGCCGTGGCATGTTTCACATGTAGTCTCCCGCATATAGCGGCTCATGACTTCACGCGTATATTCAGACGGGCTTTCCCTGTATCTGCGGTCAATATTGTTGATGACGCCCTCGAACGGCATTTTCCTGGTTCTTGCAGCACCGTTCTCCTGTCTGAATTTATAAGTCAGCACTTCCCCGCCGGAACCGTAAAGAACGATTTCCTGCTCTTTGCCAGTCAGATCCTTGAACGGTTTCTTCATATCTATATTGAAATGTTTACACGTCTGCTTCAACAGCTGAGGGTAGTAGCCGGAAGAAATCGGCTCCCAAGGTACGAGCGCACCTTCTTCGAGCGTCAGTGTATCATCCGGTATGACGAGCTTTTTATTCACCGCCATCTTCATGCCGAGACCGTCACAGTCCTTACATGCACCATACGGGGCGTTGAACGAAAACAATCTCGGTTCCATTTCGGAGACGGTGAACCCGCAGATCGGGCACGCGTAGTTTTCGGAGAAGAACAGATCGTCGCCGTCGATGACGTTGACGGTAATATTGCCTTCCCCTTTTACCAGCGCGGTCTGCAGCGAGTCGCCGAGACGTGCCTCTATGCCGTCACGGACCACAAGGCGGTCCACAACGACGTCGATATTGTGCTTTTTATTTTTGCTGAGCTCCGGCACTTCTTCCACATCATAAACTTCATCATCGACGACCACTCTGGCAAACCCTTCCCTGCCGAGTGATTCGAGCAGTTTCTTATGCTGGCCCTTACGCCCGTGGATGATCGGTGCGAACACCTGGATCTTTGAGCGTTCCGGCAGTTCCATCACCTTGTCCACCATCTCCTGGACCGTCTGTGATGTAATTTCAACACCATGATTCGGACAGTACGGCGTTCCCGCACGGGCAAATAAAAGTCTTAAATAATCATAGATTTCAGTGATTGTCGATACGGTTGAGCGCGGGTTGTTGCTCGTCGTTTTCTGGTCGATGGCGATGGCTGGGGACAACCCTTCTATTGAATCCACATCCGGCTTTTCCATCTGCCCTAAAAACTGGCGCGCATATGCACTTAAAGATTCGACATAGCGGCGCTGGCCCTCCGCATAGATTGTGTCAAAAGCCAGGGAGGATTTCCCCGACCCGGACAAGCCCGTCATGACGATCAGCTGGTCGCGGGGTATGTCGATATTTACTCCTTTAAGGTTATGCTGCCTTGCGCCTTTAATGCTTATATTTTTATTCTTCATTTGATTTCACCCTTCTGCCTGCAGTTCAAACAGTGCATCTCTCAGCTCCGAAGCCGTTTCGAAGTCCAGATCTTTCGCTGCCTGTTTCATATCTTTTTCAAGCTGTTC
>DEQG01000060.1:3635-14137 GCA_002360325.1 Salinicoccus sp. UBA3372
GCAATCTGGATTTCCCGGCGTCTCGCCGTCTCGTCCAGTGCATACTGCATCGAGTCTGTAATTTTGTCTGCATACATGATGACCCGGCCTTCACTGTTTCTGGCCGCCCGTCCGATGGTCTGGACGAGCGAACGGTTCGATCTGAGGAAGCCTTCTTTATCCGCATCCAAAATCGCAACCAGTGAAACTTCAGGTATGTCCAGTCCTTCACGGAGCAGGTTGATGCCGACAAGTACATCATAAGTCCCGAGTCTGAGCTCACGTATAATTTCAATACGTTCCAGTGTCTTGACCTCCGAATGAAGATACTGGACCTTGACTCCCGACTCTTTCAAGTAGGTGGTCAGATCTTCCGACATCTTCTTCGTCAGAGTCGTTATCAGTACTCTTTCGTTGCGTTCGCTTCTCTTGACGATTTCCTCAAGCAGATCATCAATCTGATGCTCGGTCGGCCGGACATCGATCGGCGGATCCAGCAGCCCTGTCGGCCTGATGATCTGTTCGACCATTTTTTCTGTATGTTCGAGTTCATACGGCCCGGGTGTCGCAGATACATAGAGCAGCTGGTTCGCCTTGGATTCAAATTCGCTGAATTGGAGCGGCCTGTTGTCCAGGGCGCTCGGCAGTCTGAACCCATGGTCCACGAGCACCTGCTTACGCGCCTGGTCACCGTTGTACATTCCTCTGACCTGCGGCAGCGTCACGTGGGATTCATCGATCATGACCAGAAAATCATCGAAATAATCCATCAAAGTATACGGTGTCGACCCCATAGGTCTCAGCGTAAGGTGTACGGAATAGTTCTCGATTCCCGAACAGAAACCCATTTCCCTCATCATTTCAAGGTCATAGTTCGTGCGCTGTTCAAGCCTCTGGGCCTCCAGCAGTTTATTGTCGTTGCGGAGCACTTCAAGACGTTCTTCCAGTTCTTGTTCAATACGTTCGATCGCCACACGCATCTTCTCTTCACGCGTAACGAAGTGGGATGCCGGAAAGATTGCGAAATGTTCCCTCTCGTGGAGCACTTCACCCGTCAAATAGTTGATTTCCCTCACACGGTCGATCTCGTCGCCGAAAAACTCGACACGGATACACTGTTCATCGCGGGAGGCCGGAAATACTTCGACAATATCCCCGCGCACACGAAACGTCCCGCGCTGGAAATCTATATCATTTCTAGAGTATTGGATGTCGACAAGTTTCCGTAAAAATTCATTACGGTCCATTTCCATGCCGACGCGTACACTTACCACCATGTCACGGTATTCGTCCGGATTACCGAGACCGTATATACAGCTCACCGAAGCGATGATGATGACATCATCCCGTTCGAATAAAGAGCTCGTTGCGCTGTGTCGCAGTTTATCGATTTCGTCGTTGATCGAAGCATCTTTTTCGATGAAAGTATCCGTATGCGGCACATATGCCTCAGGCTGATAATAATCATAATAACTTACGAAATACTCTACCCTGTTATTCGGAAAAAACTCTTTAAATTCACCATAAAGCTGTCCTGCCAATGTTTTGTTGTGAGCGATGATCAAAGTCGGTTTCCCCACTTTTTGAATGACCTGGCTCATCGTATATGTTTTACCGGTACCTGTCGCACCGAGCAGTGTCTGGTGCCGCTGGCCGGATTTAATCTGTTCAGTCAGTTCCTCAATCGCCTTCGGCTGGTCGCCCGCTGGTTCAAAGTTGGAAACTAATTCAAATTTAGCCATAAATACGCCTCCGTATATTATTCATGTATCTTATTTTAACAAAAAAAGAGCAGTGACGACAAACATTTGTTCGGTCATTTCTACTCTTCTTCCACTTGATCTATATTGTATAATTCAACTAAAACATATCCGATAACCAGGGAAATCGCATCCAGGTATATCACCCATTCAGAGTTATAGAAACCCCGGTATATCGATACACCGTACAGTATAAAGGTGAGTATGACAGCGACATACTTATTCCGTGTCAGCCTGGCAAAGACAACCACTGTTACTGCAGGAACCACCAGGGCCATCATCAACCAGTATAGATCCATAGTTTATAACTCCTTATTTATAATCGATTCCGTAATATCCATCAGCTCAGTTTTAGGAATAAAGGGCTCCTTCAGCATTTCGGTTAAAATATTATGCATGAAATCCTGGACACATGCGAGGTGTGAAAACTGTTTTATCGTAATCAATGAGTTCTCATACATTTCAAAGAACAGTTTCTCAGGGTTTCTCTTTTGTATTTCACCGAATGATTCATACAGCAGATCCACTTTATCCGCCACGGAAAGGATCTGGCCTTCGATCGAATCATCCTTGCCCTCTTTCAGACGCCTTTTATACTCTTTATGGTAGTCATCAGGAAATTCGGCTTCGATGAATCTGACCGTCATCGTCTCTTCCACTTCACGGAACAAAGTGTTCAGTTCACTTGAAGCATATTTTACAGGCGTCTTGATATCCCCTGTAAAAATCTCGGGATAGTCATGGTTCAGAGCCTTTTCATATAGGCTTTTCCAATCGATGTCAGTGCCGTTGTGCTCTTCCACCGTACCGAAATACTGTGCGATTTTAGTCACTTTGAAAGAATGTGCCGCAACGTTATGTTCCTGATATTTAAACTTGCCCGGACAGCGTATCAACTTTTCCAAATCATTCAAGCTTTTAAAATACTGATGTACACCCATGTCAGGATGCCTCCTTAACATAATTGATATAGCTGGTTACCAGTTCAGGCGAAACCTCACCGATATAAGCCCTGATGACTTCACCGTCGCTGTCGACAAAAAATGTCGTCGGCATCAGATGGATTTTATAGTCATCAAGTGCCTGATCTTCATCTTCAAATTCAAAAATCGGGTACTCCACTTCATAATCTTCTAAAAACTGATCTCTGTTTTCCCCGCTGTCACTTATATTGACACCGATGATATCAATCGGCTCATCCAGATGGTCCTGATGATATTCGTTAAGCGCCGGGGTTTCACGTTTACACGGTTCACACCATGAAGCGAAAAAGTTCACTACCGTGACCTCGTTATTACTTATAATATCATTAAATGCTTCGTTTGCGTTCATAACCTCTGTGAGACTGCTTTCTGTCACGTTCTCTCCGACGGCATGATGATTATCCCTGCCCTCGGTCGACTGCAGAGTCTCGAGCGCCTGCTCCTCAAACTGAACGTCCGAGTAGTTCAGCACTGCGCCGATCGCCGCGCCTATGAGAAGAGAAGCGGCCGCAATCACCAATAAAATCAGCACACGTTTTTTCGTCATTTTTCAACTTCCTCAGTATAGTTATTGCCGTTATTTTAACATAGGTACAGACCCGGTACATGGTTCAATAATGGAAAGTTTATGGCATCAAAAAATTCCCGGAGCTGCTGCCCCGGGAATTGGAATGTAATCTTTTATTTTAAATATATATTAGAATCTGTAGTAGCCGTCTACTGTACCGTGTACATAGCTTACAGAACGCTCGCCAACGTGCTCAGAAGGGTTAAGTGCATCTACCATCTGACCGTTACCGATGTATATACCAACGTGCGTACCGCCGTTGAATACTACAAGATCACCAGCTTGCGGGTTGCTTACTGCTGTACCGGCTGCCTGCTGACCAGCAACAGTTCTTGGAATGTCGATACCTTTGTACTGCTTCATGAACTGCTGAGTAAGCGCTGAACAGTCAACTGCTGTTGAAGAGTTGCCGCCCCATACATATGATTTGCCAGATGCTACGTTATGCGCAGTTGCTGCTGCATTGCCGTTGCTTGCTGACGGAGTTTCAGTTACTGCAGGCGCCTGAACGTCTGTAGTGTCCTGTGACTGCTGTACTGCCGGAGCTGAAGGCTCTTCAACTGCAGATGCTTCTTCTACTGCCGGTGCAGATTGTGTTGAAGCTGGAGCTGCTGTTTCAGCTGCAGCAGGTGTTGAAGCTGTTTCATTTAAAGAATACTCGTCAGCATACTGGCTGCCGTCTATCTCGCCGTGGTACCAGTAGTAAGAATAGTCATCTCCGTTTGTATCATAGTTGAATGTGTAATCATGGTTCTGCTGTACATCTTCCGGTACATATTCGTTAGCTGATATATTTGTAGAAGCGATTCCTGTTAGTGCTGTAACAGTTGCCACTGATAATAAAGTCTTTTTCATAATAAAATTTCCTCCTAGTAAATACATAACAATATTGTTTTTTCTACGGTAACTGATGGGCCGTACACAACTTGTTAAATCCATGGGTAGAACTATAGCACAGAAATTTTCGTTTGTGGGCAATGTAAAGGAATTGTAAAATAAACGAAATTTAAACGGTGCATATGTAATATATGACAGCTTATATTACAGAATGAAATGTTGTCATATCAGTATTTAACAGGCTTTATCCATATTTATATCTCATGAATATTACAAAGAAAATTCCTGATATAATTTTGATATCACGTTAATCTTCACAGTTGTAGGAGACTTATTGCCGATTACAGCCGGACGTTCACCCGCCGTCCTTCGTATATAATGTTAACCCTGAAGTTATATTTGTGTGGTCATGTTAAATGGCGATGATGATCAGTGAGATTGTGTTTCCCGTGTCTGTCTGGAGCAGATTTTTTCATATGTATACGTAAGAGCGGCCGGGGGCTGCTCATTTAGCGGCTTTTTCACAGTCAAGTGAGCAGCAACGTCAGACCTCCGCCATATCCGCAAAAAAAGAGACACCTCAAAAGGTGCCCCCTGTTACATTTATATATTCTTTCTTAAATATGCTTCTATAAATGGATTAAGATCGCCGTCCATCACTTTGCTTGTGTTGCCTACTTCGTAATTTGTGCGGTGGTCCTTGATCATTGAGTATGGGTGGAAGACGTATGAACGGATCTGGGAGCCCCAGCCGATTTCTTTTTGTTCTCCTTTTACCGCATCGATTTCAGCCTGCTGTTTGTCGAGCTCTTTCTGATAGAGTTTCGATTTCAGCATCTTCATCGCCTGTTCACGGTTTTTAATCTGTGAGCGTTCATTTTGACATGTTACAACAATGCCCGTTTCGTGGTGCGTAATCCGCACTGCGGAGTCCGAGGTGTTGACGTGCTGTCCGCCGGCACCGCTGGAACGGTAAGTATCGACACTGATATCTTCACTTTTTACTTCGATTGAAATATCATCGTTGTCGAACTGCGGCGTCACTTCACATGATACAAATGACGTGTGTCTGCGTCCGGATGAGTCGAACGGTGAAATTCTCACAAGCCGGTGCACACCTTTTTCCGCCTTCAATAGGCCGTATGCGTTCGCACCTTTTATCGACAGGGTCACACTTTTAACTCCCGCTTCATCTCCGGGCTGGAAATCCATCGTTTCAACTTTGAAGTCCTGCTGTTCTGAATATCTCTGATACATTCTGAGCAGCATCTCCGCCCAATCCTGACTTTCCGTACCGCCGGCTCCGGGATGGAGTTCAAGAACGGCATCCAGATAATCATGTTCGTCGCTGAGCAGAATATTAAGTTCATATTCATCAAACTTCTCTTCTGCCTCTTTAACGTTTTCGTCAATCATTTCCTGCATATCTTCATCGTCTTCTTCTTTCAACAGTTCAAGGGATACTTCAATATCGTCGATTGAGTCCCTCAAATCATTAAAACCGTCGACGATTTTCTTAATATGATTATTGCTGTCGATCAGCTTCTGTGCCTCTTCCGGATCATTCCAGAAATCGGGCTGCACCATCTTGTCTTCATTTTCATGAATCTGGGTTTCCATCTCTTCTAAGTCAAAGAGACCCCCTGAAGTCTTTTAGTTTTTCTTTCTTAGCTTCTGTAAAGTTCTTGATATCTGATAGTTCCATTGCATCGTACTCCTTTAGCTGCCGTGACAGTTTTTATATTTTTTACCTGAACCGCAAGGACACGGATCATTGCGGCCGACTCTCACTTCACGTTTCTTCGGTGCTTTCTTAACTTTTGCCTTGCCGTCTCCGGTATGCATTTCTTTCTTATCTATGACCTGCTCGCGTTTCAATTCTTCATCCGACTTCACTTCCGTCTTCAGAACATATTTAGATGTGTCATCTTCGATTGCCACAAGCATGTCCTCAAACATCTGAAGGCCTTCGTTCTGATATTCACGAAGCGGGTTGATCTGGCCGTAGGAACGAAGGTGGATCCCCGTCCTGAGCTGGTCCATGCTGTCGATGTGCTCGACCCATTTTCTGTCCATTGTACGGAGCATCATCATACGCTCGAACAGTCGCATCTTCTCTTCGCCGAGCTTCTCTTCTTTCAATTCGAGCTCCTGATTCACCTTGTCCATCAATATTTCGAAAATCTCTTCTGATTCCCTGTGCTGGATTTCGTCCACCGTTACTGTACCTTCCCGGAAATAAAGATCATTAATCGTATTGATGAACTGTTCATAATCGATATGTTCGGAATCGTCAATGTTATAAAATTCGACTGTACGTTCGACGGAGGATTCGATCATGCCCATCAGCTGGTCACGTACATCTTCATTGTCGATGATTTCGTTACGCTCCTGGTAGATGATCTCTCTCTGGCGTCTTTGTACATCGTCATACTGAAGCAGACGTTTACGCGCATCGAAGTTGTTCCCTTCCACGCGTTTCTGCGACGATTCAACCGCCCTCGAAATCATTTTCGATGTAAGCTCTTCACCGGACATGCCGAAGCGGTTCATCGTGCTTTGAATACGTTCCGAACCGAAGCGTTTCATCAGGTCGTCTTCAAGCGACAGGTAGAATGTACTGATACCGACATCCCCCTGACGTCCTGAACGTCCGCGGAGCTGATCGTCAATACGTCTCGACTCGTGCCTCTCCGTCCCGATGACAGCAAGGCCGCCAAGTTCTTTGACCCCTTCTCCGAGCTTGATGTCCGTACCGCGTCCGGCCATGTTCGTCGCAATGGTGACTGCGCCTTTTTTACCGGCGTTCTGGATGATTTCCGCTTCCCTCTCGTGGTTCTTCGCATTCAGGACGTTATGCCTGATGCCTTTTTTACGCAGGAATTCTGAAATCAGCTCACTCGTTTCGACCGCTACGGTACCGATCAGAATCGGCTGGCCTTTCCTGTGTCTTTCAATGACCTCTTCGATGACGGCGTTGAACTTGAAATCTTTGCTGGAGAAAATCTTGTCCGTACGGTCTTCACGGGCTATCGGCACGTTTGTTGGAATTTGAGTGACTTTCATATTGTAGATGTTGATGAACTCTTCTTCCTCGGTCTTTGCTGTACCGGTCATGCCGGACAGCTTTTTAAACTGTCTGAAGAAGTTCTGGAAAGTGATTGACGCCATCGTTCTGGATTCATTTTGAATATCCACGCCTTCTTTGGCTTCAATCGCCTGATGCAATCCATCAGAGAAGCGGCGTCCTTTCATTGTACGGCCGGTAAACTGGTCGACAATGACAACTTTCTCTTCTTCGACGACATAGTCCACATCTTTCTCCATTGAGAAGTGGGCTTTCAGAGCCTGGTTGATATGGTGCAGCAGATTGACGTGCTTTACATCGAACAAGTTATCAATCTTGAACCATTTTTCCGATTTGCCGATACCGTCTTCAGTCAGCTGGATGCCTTTCGTCTTCACATCATATGTGAAGTCATCATCTATTTTGAGCATTTTAACGAATGCATTCGCCTGAAGGTATTGGGTGTCGGACTGGTCCGCCTTGCCCGAAATGATAAGTGGTGTTCTCGCTTCATCAATGAGGATCGAGTCCACTTCGTCAATGATTGCATAATTCAATTCACGCAGCACACGGTCTTTTTTGTATGTCACCATGTTGTCCCTCAAATAATCGAAGCCCAGCTCGTTATTCGTCGTATAAGTGACGTCCTGCGCAAATGCTTCCCGTTTTTCTTCATTGTTTTTCTGGTTCAGGTTTAAACCGACAGTAAGTCCCAGGAAGTTATAAATCACCGACATCTCTTCCATCTGAGTCGCGGATAAATATTCGTTCACCGTAATGACGTGAATACCTTTCCCCGTCAAAGCATTCAGATATACAGGCAGAACGGCGGTCAAAGTTTTACCTTCACCGGTTTTCATCTCTGATATATCGCCTTTATGCAGGGAGATACCGCCCATGATCTGGACCAGGTACGGCTCCAGTCCCAAAGTTCTTCTTGAAGCTTCCCTTGCTACAGCAAAAGCTTCCGGTAACATTTCATCAAGTATTTTCGCTTCTTTTTTATCATCTTCAACGCCTTGGAGACGTTCTTTGAATTCATCTGTTTTAGCCTGAAGCTCTGCATCGTTCAGCTTCATCATGTCAGATCGATAACTATCAACTTTTTCAGCCTGCTTACGCAATGACTTTACTTCAAACCGATTGCCATCAAATAATTTGTTTAATACGCCCACGATAGCTCTCTCCTCATTCTTTAAACAAGTATTAATACATCACATAATTTTACCACTTTTCATGTAAAAATAAAAACAGGACGCACAACTTCATCTTCCGAAGGTTACGCGTCCTGACACTTTTTTATTATAATTTAATTGTTCAGAATACTAGCTTGTTTCAATGACTGCATATTTACCGTCTCTGCGTCTGTAAACTATACTTGTACCTTCAGTATAACGATCGTTGAATACGAAGAAATCATGTCCCAGCATGTTCATCTGGAGTACCGCCTCTTCAGAATCCATCGGTTTTAAAGTGAATTCTTTAGTACGGACAATTTCAATACCGTCGTCATTTTGTTCTTCCTCTTCGGCTCTTTCATTCTCAATCGCTCTGAATAGCTCTATTTCAGGATCTTTTTCTCTGAACTTACGATTGATTTTAGTTTTATGCTTGCGGATCTGTCTTTCCAGCTTATCCACGATAAGGTCCACCGCCGCATATAAGTCATCATGGCTTTCTTCCGCACGTAAAGTAAGATTTTTCATAGGGATTGTAATTTCAACTTTCCCCTTCTTATTGTTATAAGTCTTAATGTTTACATGCGCATGAGTGTTTAGTGCATCATTGAAGTAACGCTCCAATTTGCTGACTTTGTCCTCAATGTGTGTTCGTATTGCATCAGTTACTTCAATGTTTTCTCCTCTGATTTCACATCTTATCATGATGCACGCCTCCTTAAATTGCTATTTCTATTCATTTTTATTATATCATATTCGATCACGCTTTTGAAAACGTTAATACATCGACGGATGCAGGGTTCCGCTGCATTATAGTTTCAGCCGCATGATGAACAGTAATACCTGTCGTATATATATCATCTACAATCAAGATTCGTTTATCCAGTATCTTAACATCCTTCTGCCCCGTGTCAAAAGAAAAAGGATTATCGCTGTTTATTCTTTCAGATTTCGAGAGCTCCGACTGCAGTTTCACCTTATCGGTTGCGAGCAGTTCCGTATAGGCGGTCCCGGAGCGTTTCAGCACTTCCTTAATCTGGTTGAACCCCCTCTCCCCAAGCCGGTGTTTTGAAACAGGAATCGGAACGATATGATCGTACTGCCATTCCTTAATATCAATGAACCCAGCCATCACTTCTGCGAGAGCGACGTCCCTTACAAATTTATAACGGTGCATCATCATTTTCACTTCACTGTTATAATCCAGCAGACATCTGATGCTCCGGACAGGCTTAAACCGGCTCCGGATAAAAATGCAGTCAGTGCATTCCTTCTCACCCGGAGCCATGATCTTATGACACCTGCCGCACCTCACACCGCTCCGCCATTCCGTCAGCTTAAGATGACAGCTTTCACAAATCCTTTTAGGCTTTGAAAACATGTTCAGCAAATTAAGTTCGGCAATGATCTTTCCGTGACAGTACAGGCAGATCATATGACCACACTTCCCCGGTTGAACGCTTTGATCGTCCGCACGGTCTTTTGAATATGGTGCGTATTGTACAGCGTAATGAAATGCACATTCCCCATCGGGTCCTGCGGTTTCCTGCCGACGCGGCCGCAGATCTGAATCAGTGTATCCGCTGGAAAATATTCGGTATGGACAACGATGACATCCAGATCTTTGAAAGTCACGCCCCTTTCCAATATGGTCGTCGTCAGCAGAATTTTAATCTCACCTTCCCGCATCCGCTCCACTTTTGAGTACCTTTCCCCGTCTCCGCTGTACACCGTTTCGGCATCTTCGAAATGTTTCAGAATAAGATGATATGCTGCATACATCATTTTTATTTCAGGAAAGAAAACCAGTACTCTTCGATCTGCAGCCGTGATGCTGCCAAGCAGACGCTTCAGCTTTCCGTTCAGCTTCTGTCGCTGCACTTCCTTATAGACGTTGCCGTAATGGATGACCGGTACTGCCAGATCATGCCCGTGATAGCGGCGGGCAATCTGAAATATATTCCCGGCACCCACATACTTCACCATCTTCCTTGTGGGTGTCGCGGTCATGATGATGATATTCCCATCAGCCGTCCCGGCCTTATCTATCGCCCCGAGCAGATGTTTATCATCCGCCAGAGGAAATGCGTCATATTCATCAACGATGATACAGTCGAAATGATTGTGAAA
>DEQG01000060.1:14200-18772 GCA_002360325.1 Salinicoccus sp. UBA3372
CCTGCAAACATCAGATCAATCCGGCTTTTTCTGAATGCATCACCGAGTCTCAGATGGACTTCCTTGACTACATCTATCCTCGGACTGACGACGGCAACATTCAAGCCGTGTTCCCGCGCATATTTGATGCCTTCGAATATGATTTCTGTCTTGCCTGCACCGGTCACGGCATGAAGCAGCAGGTGCCGGCGCTCCCTGACCGCAGAGACGATCTTTTTTGAAGCTTCCTTTTGAATATTGGTCAGTTCGAAATTCAATACATAATCACACCGTTCTTTTTTACGGCGGGTTTCGGTCCCCTTTAACGGGGTCATGCTGTCCACACGTCCGAGGCCGATACATTTCAGACAGTATTTGATTTTATGCTGGTCCTGTTCGGAATAAAATTCATAGAACAGTTTCCTGTCCCGGTTATGACACCGGTGGCAGATGCTTTTAACGGCATCCACACCCGCTTCCTTATAAATAGTTTCCCCTTTACTGTGAAAGTACATCTCCATCCCCCATAAAAAAAGACGCAGCAAATAAGCTGCGTCCATTATCATTTAATTTGTTTTTATTTTTAATCGACTTCGACATCAAATGTCGTATAGCCGAGACCGAGTGCCCCTTCGCCGAGATGGGTGCCGATGACCGGTCCAAAGTGGCTCAGTGTGAACTTTACATGCGGATAGAGTGACTCAAGCTCTGCTTTCCATTCACGGCCCTCTTCTTCTGCATTGCTGTGAATGACGACCGCTGTAATGTTTTTATCCTGATGTTTCTCAATCTCCTGTCCGAAAACTTCCTGAACTTTTTTCTTGGCCTTCTTCTTCGTCCGGATCTTTTCGTAAGGTACGATCATGCCGTCCTGGAAATCAAGGATCGGTTTGACTTTCAGCAGACTGCCGACAAGTGCCTGGGCATTGGACAGACGGCCGCCTTTTTGCAGGTTCGTCAAAGTATCCACTATAAAGTAGGCATTTGTATTTTCCTTCTTTTTCATTTCTTCGACATTTTCAATCAGTTCTTCCAAAGACATCTTATCTTTGTTCTGGGCGGCATACAGTGCGAGGAAGCCCTGCACATAGGCAGCCACTTCACTGTCGATCACATGAACGTTGATTCCTTCGACGCTTTCTCCGGCTGATACAGCATTCTGGCATGTACCGCTGATTTTAGCTGACAGGTGAAAACTGACCACGTCAGTATAACCGTCACGGTATAATGACTCCAGCAATAAAATATAGTCGCCGATTGACGGCTGGCTTGTCGTCGGCAGAGCATCCATCTTCGCCATCTTTTCAAAAAACTCGTCAGTGGTGATGTCCACATTTTCCCTGTATGTTTCGTCTCCCATCACAACACTCAATGGAATTGTATATATATCGTATTTCTCCAGTAATTCTTCGGGCAGGTAAGCCGTTGAATCTGCAACGATTGCTGTCTTCATTTTGTATCCTCCATTCAAACCAAACACACTCATGAATATCTTACTAAATCCACTCTATAAAGTCTATGTGTTACTATAATTTTAAGAGGTGATATTTTGTGGAACAGAAATATATGAACCGTCACACAAAAACAGAAGAAACAGTCATAAACAAATCAAGGTTCATCGGATATATAAAAAGAACAGAAACCGAAGAGGAAGCCAGAGCTTTTATTTCGGAAATTAAAAATAAACATAAAGATGCCACACATAACTGCAGTGCCTACATCATCGGAAAAAGCGCCCTGATACAAAAAGCGGATGATGACGGCGAGCCGTCCGGCACGGCAGGAGTACCCATACTCGAAGTGCTGAAGCGGGAACTGATGTATAATATCACCGTTGTCGTGACCCGTTACTTCGGCGGTATAAAACTCGGCGCCGGCGGTCTTATCCGTGCATATTCAGGCTCTGCAGCCGAGGTGGTCCAAAGGGCCGGCAAAGTATATGAAGTTGCCATGACACCTTTTGAGATCACCATGGATTATACTTATACAAGTAAATTTGAACATATGCTTGCGGACAGCCCGCATACGATAAAGGATACGGCGTATACCGACAAGGTCACATATACTGTCCATACACCGGAGGAAAATGCGGACAGCCTGAAAGAGCTGATCAGTGAAATCACCCAGGGCACCTGCACTTTCGTCCAGGGGGATGAAGTGACTGCTGAAAATGTACTGACATAAACAATTGGAGGTCCATTATGAGTATATGGTTTTTGCTGAACGGCGCACTGTTAATATGGGCATTATGGAATGTGATTGAAAGTCTGGCGGTCCACACGGCGTACTATCATTTTCTGCTCGGCTTCGCGGGGTTTTTATTTTTCATATTCAACTGGACCAGGAACGCGGTATTCGCGACCATCCGGGGTACAAAGGACAGGCAGAAGAAAATACGTCTCGCAAAAATTTCAAAAAAAGTAATGCCCTATCACAGGTGGACAGGGACATTATCTATCGTTTTCATATTGCTTCACGGTGCAGCCGTGCTTTATCTCTACAATTTTGATTTGACGAACATGAAAATTTTGACCGGACTTCCCGCCGCTTTAACCATGCTCGCTTTAGTTTTATCCGGATGGTACAGCCTCCTTATCCGTCATGATCTGATGACGAGGAATCTGCACAGGCGGCTGGGGCTCTCACTTTTCATACTTGTCGTCCTGCACCTTGCATTCTAATTTACAGAAACAATTTTACTGACCATTTTACGCAGAAAATTAAGCACCGGTTTTTTATTATTATCGGTCAGATTGGTCGCTTCGACGATGATTACTGTCGTAAGGATCAGCAATGACGAAATGATGATTGCACCCGGTACCGTAGACAGAAAGAGGATGATGCTGGCACCCGCATAGAGCAGTGCCATGAAATAAATCAGGATTACACTTTCTACATGTGTGTAGCCCAGACTCTGAAGTTTATGGTGGATATGACTTTTATCGGCACTGACGATGGATACTTTCTTCCGGTAACGGCGGAGTATCGCAAACAGCATATCCAGTATCGGTACACTTAAAATGATGACCGGGAAAAACAGCGAAATCAGCGTGATGTTTTTAAAGCCCATAAGGGAAACGACACTGATGACGAATCCGAGAAGCATCGCTCCGTTGTCACCAAGGAATATTTTAGCCGGATTAAAGTTGTACACGAGGAATCCGGCGCATGAACCGACCAGAATGACACAGATCATCATGACGAATATATCACCCTGCAGGATCGTGATAAATGCAATACTTGAGAGGGCGATGATGGACACGCCTGTGGCCAGGCCGTCCAGTCCGTCTATGAAGTTGATCGCATTGATGATGGCCGCCATCCACAGCACCGTTACCGGAATCGCAAAGATGCCGAATTCTATTTCGATACCAAACGGTGTAATTCTGTCTATGACGATGCCATAATAGATGGGAACAAGCGTTACTAATATTTGCCCAATCAATTTAAAGATCGGTTTCAGATCAAATTTATCATCGATCAGTCCAAGAAGAACAATCAGAATGCCGCCGATAATGATCGGTTTGAATTCTATTTCTATCGGCCTTGAAATAAGGACACCGATAATGAATGAAATTAAAATCGCAAGGCCGCCAAGATGAGGTATCGGCTTTTTATGGACTTTGCGTGAATTCGGACGGTCGACAAATCCCAGCTTTTTTGCCGTCCAAATGAATATAGGGGTTAAAATTAGTGATATCATAAAAGACATCAGGAGTAGAAAGAAAGTATACATACCCATCACCGTTCATTATATTTTCAATTTAATATATCACATTCAAAATATGAAATCGAATTGAATCTGTATTTAAATTAAGTTCTTTTCATTGTATAATTATATCAATCAAACAAAGGAGTTAAATTTATGAGACAAACCAGACGTAAAGGATTACACCCGGTATTCATCGTTATGATCGTTATTTTATTAGTGTTCATCCTTATTGTAGGCGGAATACTGGCATATGTATACTTCCAGCTTAGAAGTACTGCAAATAATATGTACGATGCTGAGTTTGAAGATTCACAGTCCAACCTCAGACAGGCAGAAGTTGATATCAGTGAAGGCGATCCGATCTCAGTTGTACTTTTTGGTACCGACGACGATCAGGCACGTAATGAAGACATGAGAGGACGACGTTCAGACACAATCATGGTCGTCACTCTGAACCCGGATACCGGCGAAGGCGACATCGTGAGTATTCCGAGAGATACACAAGCAGAAATTGTCGGCCGTGATTCCGTTGAAAAGATCAATCACGCTTATGCATACGGCGGACCGACGATGGCAAAAGATACAGTGGAAAACTTTTTGGATGTACCGATTGACTACTTCGTCTCCATCAATATGGACGGATTTAAAAACATCGTAGATGAAGTCGGAGGCATTTCAGTCACAAGCGAAGATACTTTCGAACAATCCGATTATTCATTCCAGGCCGGCGAAACATATGAAATGGACGGTGATATGGCACTGGCCTTCTCAAGAGCAAGGTATGATCCGGGCTCCGGCGGAGACTCAGGACGTCAGCAGAGACAACAGCAGGTCGTCCAGAGCATAGCAGATGAACTCATGAGTGTTCAGACAGTCACCAA
>DEQG01000060.1:18909-27328 GCA_002360325.1 Salinicoccus sp. UBA3372
GGATTGTACTACTTCTTCCCGGATGAAGCTTCATATAATGAAGTCACTTCTGAATTGAAGAACAATCTTGAATTAGAAGAATAAGATCAGCAATAATAAAATTTGATGGGAGAGTGATGACGTGCTAATAGATTTTGTTTTGAACATCTCGTTGACCATCAGCGGCATCTACCTCTTCCATCGCATTCAATATACGGAGGACTCAGCAAAGTTATCTTCACCGATGTTCCAGGTGACATTGATGATCACTTTAGCCGTCCTTCTTTTATTTGTGCCGATTGATTACAGAGGTTACAGCTTCAGTCTGTTTTTCGTTCCGATGCTGCTGCTGCAGAGTAAAATATATATTAAAATTGCCGGCATGCTGTTCGTGGCCGCCGCCCACTATTTTCTTATCGGACACGGTCTGGTCGAAATTGCGATTTTTGCCGGGTTGTATTTGATTGTCATATTTACCATCCCGTTTTTCAAATCGATGAATACACATGTCATCACATGGTTCAACCTGATTTTCACCATGCTGCTTTTGGCAGGCATACACTTCTTCGTCGAGTCACTCGTATTGATGCAGTTCATCATCATCGGTGCGATGAGTTCGGCTGTAATGGTCACTGCAAGCATCATGTACCAGGATATAAATTCCATGGTGAAAGTGCTCAATCGACTGAACACAGAAGACTATACAGATCATCTGACACAGCTTGGCAATATTAAAGCACTGGATAATGAAGTGAACCGCCTCAATAACAAGACAGAAACGATAAGCGTGCTGCTGATCGATATCGATCACTTCAAAGTGATCAACGATATGCACGACTACACCGCGGGGGATGCCGTCATCAAACAGATCACCAGGCTTCTCAAAAATTATGTGCCGACGGGCGGTTCCATTTATAGAAACAGCGGTGAAGAGTTTTCAATGATCATACCGGATATTTCGTTTGACAGAACTGTGCGGCTCGGCGAGGCGATACGGAATGCTGTGGAAAATACGAACTTCCATGTCGGAGAAAATGAAGTCATTAAACTGACCGTTTCTGTGGGGATCGGATTTAAAACACCGAATACAACCCGCAGACAGCTTTTCAAAGATGCGGACAACATGCTCCATGCCGCAAAAAAGATGGGACAGAACCAGGTGATGTTTTCACCTGTAATCAAATAAACCCAAACGCAATGTTTGGGTTTATCTTTAATCTTCTACTGAAGCAAGGTTTGTAAGTGATATTCTGTCATGTGAATCATGCCATTTCACTTCACTGTTATCAAAGTAAAAAGCCTGTGGGGATTCATGTTTAATATCATATTTTTCACTAATATAGTTGGATAGTTCTCTGTGGTCCTGTACAATTAAATAGTATCCATCGATATCTCTTTCATAGTGGAATTTTTGAAATTCTTCAAAAGCTCCTGCGGAAATCGGACAGGTATTTGAATGTTTAAGAAAGAAGAAAAATTCTTTTGAATCTAACAGTTTATCAAATGAATCAATATTTGTTATTTTAGTCAACATGTCATCACCTTCTTATTAAACTTAGTATAATTTATCATTAAATCAATTATATAGCAAATGGAATATTTTGCATATTATATCTTTCAAAATTGGAGGGAGCCTTATGAACAAACCGATCAAACGATGGAACATGCTTGATACAATCAATCTGGCACTGTTTCTCGTAGTCATTCTATTCTTCCTGGACTTCAATAATAATGCGACAGTATCCTACCTGCTGCTTGGTGTGTTTGCATTATGGATCGTCACACTGATCTTCCGCAATGTCTACATCAACAAGATTGAGAAGAACCCGGATCATCCATTATATGAAACACAGGTAAAGGGAAAGAAAAAAATATAGAGTGGCCGTTTATTCACCACTCTTTAATTCTTCCAATTCTTTTGTATACTCCTCATCCAGCCTCTGATAGCTTTCCTGCAGCGATAATATATTCTGCAGCTGGATATTTTGCAATTTCTCATTATATAACATTGTATTTTTTCTTTCCTCATAATAGGAAATATATCCATAATACATCTCAAGGCTGACCGACCGTACCCTGTTTGCCCGCTGTGTGGACAGATTGATCTGGTTCAGCGAATCCACATGTTCATCTAGCATCGGCAGCAAAACATCATCAATCTGTTCTTGTTTGCTCTGTATGGATTCATCACCTTCGAGAATTTTCGATGCTTCATCAAGCTCCTCACTGTTTGAGTTCAGATGATCGATCAACGTATTGATTTCCTCCACGACCGTGTCATCCGAAGCATTTTCTATAATGTCATCTCTTTCTTTCTGATTATCCATAAAAGACTGGCTGAGAGCAATCAGCCGTTCACTTGCCTGAACCGAGTTCTGATAAGTGCTTAAATAATCACTCAACTGCTCGGCGAAATCATATTTTACCTGGGCACTTTCCACAAATGTGTTATGGTGTTCTTCTATGTCTTCATTGTCTAGTTCTATTTCGTCCGCTTTTGTATTCAATGATTCCGCAAGCGGTAGTATCTCACCTTCAAGTTTTGATATCATCCCTTCCAATTCATCACTTTCAAAGTCAGTGTCCAAATCAGAAATATGATCTTGTATTTTATCACTATCTATATTATTCAGATGATTGGTTAATTCGTCATTTATAGTATAAATATCATCCATCTGCTGCTGATATTCTTCAGTTTCTTCAGCTAAACGATTGCCACATGCACTTAATATTAATATAAAAATAAGCAATAAATTAAAGGTGACTGTCTGCTTCACTTTCAAATGAGTCACATCCTTATTCATATAGAACCAACAAGCAAAATTATAGTAAAAATATATCATATTCACTGTTTGTATACAAACTTCATGGGTCTCAGTTCCAAAATCGGGTATATTCATTTATAATGATTAATAGCATAATTCGAAAGGATTTGTAATTGTGGATAAGAAGCTGATCGAGCAAGACTTGAAAATGCAATTAAATAACTCGACTATAAAAATCAATGAACCATTACAAAAATATACTTATACCGAAACAGGAGGACCGGCAGATTTCTATATCACTGTCGGCGACTTTGAGGACGCATGTAAAGTTCTGAAGTACTGCAGCGACAATCACGTTCCTGTAACGTACCTCGGCAACGGCTCCAACATAATCATCAGAGACGGCGGCATCAGAGGGCTCGTATTAAACCTTCTTGATCTGACCCACCTGAACATCGAGGATAATATAATCACTGTAGGCAGCGGCAGAGCGATCATCGACGTATCACGATTCGCACGCGACCAGTCCGTAAGCGGCCTTGAATTTGCATGCGGCATCCCTGGCAGTGTCGGAGGTGCGGTTTATATGAATGCCGGTGCATACGGCGGCGAAGTGAAGGATTGTCTGCTCGAAGCCACAGTTGCAACAGAGAACGGCGAACTGCTGACCTTGTCGAATGAAGAACTTGAGCTCGCTTACCGTCGGAGCATCATCCAGGAAAATAATTATGTGATTTTAGAGGCGAGATTTAAGATGACACCTGCTAAAATTGAAGATATCAATGCGATGATGGATGATTTGACCGAACGGAGAGAAAGCAAACAGCCACTCGAATATCCTTCATGCGGCAGTGTCTTCCAAAGACCTCCCGGCAATTTCGCGGGAAAACTGATACAGGACAGCGGTCTTCAGGGCCATCGTATCGGCGGTGTTGAAGTTTCAAAGAAACATGCAGGGTTCATGGTCAATGTAGATAACGGCACTGCCGGTGACTACGAAGAACTGATCAATTTCGTCAAAAACACAGTTCAGGAGAATTACGGCATCGAACTCGATACAGAAGTGAGAGTCATCGGGGAACCTGTTTACAAAAGAGTCGACAGGCATAAATAAACACCATTAAATTTTCATACAAAAAAGGATCCGTAATTTACGGATCCTTTTTCATTCATTATTGTGTAAGGCTGTCTACTGCCTCTTCAACTTCATCAATTTGAACCATGCCGGTTTCGTAACCGCCCGCATTCAAGTACCATACCTGCGGATCAAGTGAGAAAATATTATCGTTCTGTACAGCTGTTGCTGATTCAGTAGTCGAGTTGATCAATGTATCAACCGGTGTCGCTTCCCCACCGCCTGCTACTGCACCTCTGTCCATAACAAACATCAGGGCAGGATCAGCATTTGCTATAAACTCATAGTTCACCTGTGAACCATGGCTGTCACTTGCATCATCAAATTCATCGGCCGAACTAAAACCGAATGTATCGTAAAGGTAACCGAATCTTCCGCCTGTACCATGGAAGGAAACAGAACTTTCACCATTGGTCTGGATGAACAGCATAGAATTATCTTCAACTTCTGCAACTTTATCGCTTACTTCTTCTATTCTGTTATCCATATCTTCAACCAAAGTGTCTGCCGCTTCTTCTTCACCATATAACTCACCGATAAGCTGAGTCATTTCCTGGATGTCCTCAAAGTATGATGCATTATCAGCAGCTACAAATAAAACGTCAGCATCAGGTGCGACTCTTTCAAACTCTGCCAAGTTGTTTTCCGTTGCCTGGCGGCCGTGAATCATGATGACATCGGGCTGTATTCTTGCGATTTCTTCGAAGTCCGGGTCTTTCAATCCGCCCAGGTTCGCATATTCATCCGACTCAAATTCTGACAATGTTTCAGATAATGAGCCATTTCCTTCGCCTTTAGGCAGTCCTGCTATTTTGTCTTCCACACCAAGTGCCTGGAAAGTTGAAACGACACCCAAGTCAAAAATAGCGACCTTTTCTGGATTTTTAGGTACTTCAATCGTTTCTGTCACTTCTTCGCCTTCTGCGTCACGGTCTTCGCCGTCTCCAGGTGATACTTCAAATGTGTTTTCAAAGCTCACAGTTTCCTCTGAAACTTCTTCCGCCGATTCATCAGCGCCTGCAGTAGAATCACTGTCTTCTCCGCCATCTGAATTACCACACGCTGCCAATACTAAAACAAGTGCAAATGTTAACATTAAGTATAGATTTCTGAATTTCATTCCTTTACCTCTTTCCAAATAATAGTGATTTTTAGCCCCCACTAAAAAATACTACTATGATTACATCCGATATTAGTCCATCACCTCCTTAAAGTTTGAAGCAGAGTTTATATCTGCGCCTGTTCCTTAACAAAGTCATCTACTGTAGCATCGGCATGCTCATCAAAATAAATGCAGATCTGATGGCCCATAATACATTCGATGTTTATTTCCATCTCGTAAATTTCTTCAAGTATATCCTTTTTTATCACTTCGTTCTTCGTTCCGCTGATTGCAACTTCGCCGTCTTTGAGTGCAACAATATTGTCTGAATAACATGATGCGAAGTTGATATCATGAATAACGATGATGATCGTCTTGTTTCTTTCGCGTACAAGCCTTCTCAATATTTGCATGATCTGTACTGAGTGCTTCATATCCAGGTTGTTGAGCGGCTCATCCAGGAATATATATTCTGTATCCTGGGCGATTGTCATTGCGATATATGCACGCTGTCTCTGGCCGCCTGAAAGTTCATCTATATACCGGTCCTCAAATTGTTCAAGTTCCATATAGTTGATTGCCTCATCGATCAGTGCATGGTCGTCTTTTGTCAGACGGCCTTTGGAATATGGATAACGTCCGAATGCTATCAGCTCACGGACGGTAATTTTAAGTTCAAGGTGGTTCGACTGTTTCAGAATTGAAATCTTTTTGGCCAGCTCCGTGTTGGGCTGGATGAAAATATTGTCGCCTTCCAGCAGCACTTCACCGCTGTCATTGTCCAGTAACCGGGTAATCATTGATAACACAGTACTTTTTCCTGCTCCGTTCGGGCCGATCAAAGAAGTGATTCTGCCTTTTGCTATTGATAAAGATACATCGTCAACCACTTTTTTGTCACCATACAACTTTGTGATTCCTTTGACGCTAATCATTCGCGTCCCCTCCTAAGCATTAAATAAATAAAGTAAACGCCACCAACCAAGTTGATTATAACACTGATTTCTACGCTATTCTGGAAAACGAACTGTACAATCATCTGTCCGACAACTAAAGCAATGATGCTGATCAGCGATGTTCCGATGATCAGATATACATGTTTATATGTTTTAAAAAGTTCGTGTGCGATATTTACTACCAGCAGACCGAGAAACATGATCGGGCCGACCAGCGCTGTAGAAACCGACACAAGTATTGCCACAATGACGAGTAGCTGTGAAACTTTCTTATCGTAATTTACACCAAGATTTATCGCGCCATCCCGGCCAAGTGCCAGTACATCGAGAGAATGAAAATCCCTCAATACGATGATCAGCATAATGATAAGAATGACCGCTGTCAGCAGCATCAGGTCTTCATTGACCACGTTGAATGATGCAAACAGTGTATTCTGAAGTACTAAAAAGTCATCCGGGCTGATCAGCTGCTGCATGAATGTCGACAGATTGCCGAAAAAGGTACCTAATATGATACCGATCAGCAGCAGGATGAAGACATTGTTTTTCGTCAGTTTAAATAAATATTTAAAAACGAAAAGTGTAAACAGTGTCAGCAGTGCCAGACTCAGAAAGTAGTTGAAATGTGAGTTCAGCAGTAACGGGGAACTCACCCCTGCGATAAATACGATCGATGTCTGTATGAATACATAGACAGAATCGAGACCCATAATTGATGGTGTTAAGATTCTGTTTTTAACGATAGTCTGAAAAATCACTGTAGAAACTGCAATTGCGACGCCAACAATGATTATTGAGAGTATGCGTCTTCCTCTTGACGGCAATTGATAGAAAAGAATATCAAAATCAACATGGAAGAACATATAGAAAACGATGACTATGACCGTTACAATTGACAGTCCTAAAAGAAGTCTGTTTTTTTTATCTTTAAGCATCCGCCCTGACCCTCCTGAATATCATCCACAAGAAGATAGAGCTGCCAAATATAGCAATCATCAAACCGACTGAGATTTCATATGGATAAATGAGGATTCTGCCTAAAATATCACAGATCATCACAAAAATCGCACCTAAAACTGCGGTTGAATATATCGTCTTCTGGAGATGATCTCCTCTGAACATCGAGACGATATTGGGTATGATCAACCCAAGAAATGGCAGCATACCGACTGTTACAACAACAAGTGCTGTAATTGCTGCGGTGATAAATAATCCCGTATATAAAACTCTTGTATAGTTCATACCAAGGTTTTTGGAGAAGTCTTCTCCCATGCCGGCAACCGTAAACTGGTTTGCAAAAAGGATTGCGACAATGAGCAGTGGAATACTTATGTATAAAATCTCATATCTGCCTGATATAACTGTTGAGAAACTGCCATGCATCCAGCCGGTAATGATCTGCAGCGTATTCGTTCTGAGCGCGATGAATGTTGCAATACTTGATACAACACCGCCGAGCATCAACCCGATAAGCGGAACGAAAATCACATCTTTAAGTTTGATTCGTGTGATAATCTGCATAAATAACAATGTACCGAACATGGACAGTATTAAAGCAAAAACAAGTCTGCCTAATAAGTTAATGGCCGGGAATGATATGATACCGATTAAAATACCAAGCTGTGCCCAGTCCATCGTGCCGGCAGTTGTCGGTGAAACAAATTTGTTTCTTGTGAGCTGCTGCATGATCAGACCGCTGACCGCAAGCGAAGCTCCGGCAATTATAATCGAAATCGTTCTTGGAAATCGACTGGATGCCAATATGTTTTTCTGCTGCTCTGATAAACTAAATATCTCATTTATAGATAGTGGAATTACTCCTACAAACATAGAAATTATAGATAAAACTATAAGTATGATAATCAGAATATCAAGACGAAATAATTTTTTTGCCATTTCCACCATCCTCAATTGATAATGATTATCATTCCGGGCGCAATTAATATTATACACCCTATATGCCTTTTTTCAAGCGTGAAGGTTAATATTCCCAATAAAAAACTACCTGTGTAAAGGTAGTCTTTTAGTTAATGATAATTGTTTCCCCCGTCGGCTGTGTATCACTGCCTGACAGTATTTCCATAACAGTGCCGATCGCTTCGGGATTCGCTCTTTCAAGCGATTCATCCATCGACTCTTTAAACGATGGTCTGTAACTCAGTGCATACACGTCCACATCTTCCTTGCTAAGTTCAATTGCTGTGGAATGTGTCAGTGCCTCTATCGCGCCGGTCACCGTATAATATAAATTGCGCTCATATATTTCTTCAAATGACGGTTCGATCACGTTGATGATCTTAGCTTCTCTCTCATCTTTCAATAAAGGACGCAGTACTCTTGTCCCGAGGTAAGTTCCCCAGATGTGCTCGTTCACCACTTCACTGAATTCCTCGAAACCTAAGTCATATATCGATTTGCTTTCCGTATGAATAGTGTGTACAAGGATGATGCCGTTAAGGCTGTCAAAATCCTTCTCTATTTC
>DEQG01000060.1:27410-31823 GCA_002360325.1 Salinicoccus sp. UBA3372
CTGTGATGTCCTGTGGATTCACCTTTTATTTCTTCAAGCAAATCATCCAGTTCGACATGATCCAAACTTGTCAGTATCAAGTTTGCTCCGGCACCCGCAAGGTGCTTGGATAAATCGGAGCCAAGAGGTGATGTCGCATTTGCCACTATATAAGTCTTTTCATCCAATCTCATGTTAACCTCCTGTTACTGTTGTAACAATAGTATACCCAAATATACATCCGATTACACAGATAAATTTGCCCGGGCTTACTCTACAATAACCTCAGAGCTTGGCATCGTGTGCAATGAGAATGCATCCACATGAGAAATTACAGTATAAGTGCCCGCTTCATCAAATGTATATTCAACAGTATATTCTCCGTTCTCTGAATGTTCGGCAGTTATTTCTTCCACCGTCTCTTCATTTTCATCCTGAATTTCGAACATGACGTGATCAGCTTCTGTCACATCTTCTTCGTTTGATGTAACGTGTGCTGTCATTTCAACAGTGTCACCTGCCATGATATGGTCGGGTGTGAATAATTCAACATCCAAAGTTCTCATTTCATCGGATTCAGGCGCTTCGTGATTCATTTCTTCGTCGGATCCGTCGCCGCACGCGGCTAAAAATACACTGGCCAGAACTGCCAGCAGTAATGTTTTAATCTTCATATCATAATTCCTCTCCCCCCAATACTATAACATTACTTTAAAAGTTAAATAATATTGATATTCATATATTTTATGACTTTAATTCATTCATCAGATTGGCCATTTCTATTGCCGAATTGGCGGAGTCTATTCCTTTGTTGCCCATTTTCGTCCCGGCACGCTCGATCGCCTGTTCGATGTTCTCTGTCGTGACGACGCCGAATATTACCGGCACATCCGTAGAAAGCCCGGCTTCCAGTATACCTTTTGCAGATTGATTACAGACATAATCATAATGAGTCGTACTCCCCCGGATGACACATCCGAGAGCGATGACTGCATCGTATTTGCCTGACTCTGCCATCTTTTTTGCAACAAGCGGTATTTCAAAGGCGCCGGGTACATATACGAGATCGATGTCATCGCTGTTGACCTGGTGGCTGACCAGTGCCCCTTCTGCTCCGTTCACAAGCTGGTTTGTAATGAAATCGTTGAATCTTCCCGCCACTATACCTATCTTCAGACCTTCACCTGTCATTATCGTTTGAATTGTATTCATTACTAGTCCTCCTGTAACTGGTGCCCCAGTTTTTCTCTTTTAGTTTTTAAATAATCATCATTATATATATTCGCTTCCACTATATGACTGCGTCTGTTCACTTGAATGCCGTCGTCCGTCAGCCCTGCTGCCTTCTTAGGATTATTGCTGAGAAGGGTCACCTCATTCAAGCCCAGTATTTTCAGCATGCTGCTTGCGGCATCATAAGTTCTAAGGTCTGCATTGAAGCCCAGATGTTCATTTGCTGTGACTGTATCAAAACCCTGCTCTATCAGTTCATACGCTTTCAATTTGTTCAACAGGCCGATGCCTCTGCCTTCCTGGCGCATGTATAAAATGATGCCGTCTTCTTCGCTGATGATTTTCATCGCTTTTTCCAGCTGTTCACCGCAGTCACATCGTTCACTGTGAAAGACATCTCCTGTAAGGCATTCCGAATGAATTCTGACATTCATGTTCTGTCTGATACTCCCGTGAACAAGCGCGACATGTTCTTCTCCGGTCAGCCTGTCCCTGAAACCGTGCATTTTAAATGTTCCGAACGATGTAGGCAGATTGACTTCGCTGTCCTGGACAACTCTCTGTTCTTTCAATATATATTTCTTCAGATCTTCTATCGTAATCATCTTTAACTGATGTTCATTTTTATATGTGTTCAGGTCGTCCACTCTCGCCATGGTGCCGTCATCATTCATGATTTCACAGATGACCCCGACAGGCTTGGCTCCCGCCAATAGGCTCAGGTCCACCGATGCTTCCGTATGGCCCATCCTTTCCATTACACCGCCTGGCTTCGCAACAAGCGGGAATATATGTCCGGGCATATTGAAGTGTGCCGGCTTGGATTTGTCATCAATCAATGCCATAATCGTATCAAAACGTTCGAAAGCACTGATGCCTGTAGTCGTCGTGTGATGATCGACCGACACTGTAAATGCCGTCGAATGAGGATCGCTGTTGTCATCAGTCATCGGCGGCAATTCGAGTTTTCGGGCAATGCTTTCCGCCATCGGCGCGCATATCAGCCCTCTTCCGTATGTTGCCATGAAATTGATTGCTTCAGGCTTCAGATATTCGGCAATCCCGACCAGATCACCTTCATTTTCCCTGTTTTCGTCATCCACAACGATGATCAGTTCGCCGTTCTTAAGTGCTTCCAAAGCTTCAATAATCGAATCAAACATCGAGATCACCTGCTTTACTTAATTTTGTAATATCAAGACCGCCGTGCTGCAGCAGATGTTCAATATGTTTGATGATCTGGTCTGCCTCTATATTCACCGTTTCATGCAGGCCTCTCTGTCCCAGATTTGTACGCTCAAGGGTTTCAGGAATCAAATTCAGAGTGATCGTCTCTTCGCCGTGGTCGACTTCAAATAAAGTCAGACTGATGCCGTCAATCGTCACGGACCCTTTATCCGCCATATATTTCATCAGACGGGACGGGCACTTCACTTTCATGATAACGGCGTTGCCGTCATGTGAAATTTCAGTGATTGTACCAGTGGCATCCACGTGTCCGCTCACAAGGTGGCCGCCGAGGCGATCGGATAATTTCAATGCACGCTCCAGGTTCACTTCTGCGCCGTCTTTTACATCTTTGAGGCTCGTAATCCTTTTCGTCTCATTGATCATCGTGACTTTGAACGAGCGTTCTGTAATTTCGTAGGCTGTCAGGCACACTCCGTTTACAGCGACCGAGTCACCTTCTTTTAAATCTTCAAAACCGTTGTTGTTTATTGTGAGTTCTGTATCATCCATAGTGCTGTCCACTTTAAGCACTGTGTCTTTTTGTTCTATTAATCCTGTAAACATCTAATTCCTCCTGTATGTCAATTTTAAATCTGACTGGAGTTTTTCGACGTCTGTAAGTTTTAAATGAATGACTTCATTCATCGCTGTAAATGATGATTGAAACAATTCATGCTTTGACCTACCAAATAATTTCGGGGCAATATATATGATTATTTGATCGTATAATTTTTCTTTGATGAAGGCAGTCTGTATTTTTGAACCGCCTTCGACTAAAACGCTGCTGATATCATAATCCCGGTAAAGTATATCCAATATTTCACCATTGGAAAACTTCCCGTATTCAATATGATATTTTTGGTTGAATTTATTATTATCACTGTTATTCGTAAATATGACAGGTTTTTTCGGATGCGTTTCAATTTCAAGATCATCTTTTAACAACCCGCTGCCTAACAGAATGACCGGTCTCGGATGATTTCCACCGCCGTCGATCCTTGCTGTAAGACGTGGATTGTCGCCGAGCAGAGTACCGCCGCCTGTCAGAATTGCATCATGGTTATGCCGCAGGTGCTGGACGTCTTTCCGTGATTCGGAATTCGTGACCCACTTGCTCGTGCCATCATCGAGAGCAAGCTTGCCGTCCAGACTGATTGCACTTTTCAAAGTGACATTCGGTCTCTGTCTTGACAAATGATTGAAAAAGTCTTCATACATTTCTCCCGCCTTTTCATGCGGCTGATGAACCGCAGCCACACCGTTTTCTTCAAGTACTGTGTGTCCGGAAACTTTTGGATTTTCATCCTTGACGGCATAATATACTCTTTTAATTCCGGCATCGATGATCGCTTCTGTGCATGGCGGTGTTTTGCCGTGATGTGAACATGGCTCCAAAGTCACATAAATGTCTGCACCGGACGGATCTTCAATGCAGGATTGTATCGCCTGCACTTCAGCATGCTCAGTTCCCATTAAAAGATGACTGCCCAACCCGATGACGACACCGTCCTTAACGATGATTGCACCCACTGTCGGATTCTTTTCTGTCTGGCCTCCTGCTATACTTGCTGAGGCAACCGCTTTATCCATATAAATACTCAAGTTTTCCCTCCTGAACAAAAAAGCACCGATGAAAAAATATTCATCGGCGCTCAAAATTTGTATGCTAAATAATATGCTGATTGCAACCAGCACAAAATAAACGTATCATATACGTTTGCAACATTCTCTCTCCCATCCAGACTTTCACTGTCGGCTCCAGGTTTCCACTGGATCAGCCATACGCAGGAAGCGTACAGGTCGCGGGCTTTAACCGCCGGTTGGGAATTACACCCTGCCCCGAAAGAACTGTATTCAGTTGAAAAACTCTAATTTAATCATATATGAATCATAAGAATTGTCAATCCAAAGGTTCTGGATTCGTAAAATTGGTTGGTGGATGATGATTCGTACAACTCTGTCGATTATCCA
>DEQG01000122.1 GCA_002360325.1 Salinicoccus sp. UBA3372
ATCGTCCCAATTTATATCCTTATGATGCTCAGGATTGTCTTCAAATCTCGTTTTCATAGTCTCCAACAATACGTTTTTTATATTCTCATCTAATTTTTTCTCAGTCATTTTCATCCCGCTCTCTTTATTTTTCTTTAATTTTAATATAAAAAAGTCCAGTACAAGAATATGTACTGGCTGTGCATGATCTAAATTCCCGGTGGATCGTCTTTTGCTCTCTTTTTATAATCTTCAAGCTCCTCTTCATATTCCCTCGCAGAACCTTTGACGTAGTTCTCATAAGGTCTCTTGTTAGGGCTGGTAGTCAGCTCGAAGTATTTACGTTCAGCATTGGCGTCCTTATAGAACGATACAACCATCAGTATGACGACGATACTGAACGGGAGTGCGGAAATGATGGCCGCAGACTGTAAGGCATTCAGGCCTGTTTCCCCGCCGGCCAGTAACAGAACGAAAGCGATGGCTGAAAGAGAAACACTCCATACCACTTTGATCATACCGGACGGTGTGAGTGAACCGAATGATGTCTGCATACCGAGAACAAATGTCGCAGAGTCGGCGGACGTGATGAAGAATGATGATACGAGCAGCATTGCGACAAGTGACAGGAGCAGCCCCATCGGAAGTTCGTCAAATACGCCGAACAGCTGTGTTTCAGGCGGCATCTCAAAGATCTCCGGCACACTCTGGCCGACTGACACACCTGTCATGCCGAAAGTACTGAACCAGACGATGCCGATCAGTGTCGGTACGAACAGTACAGCCATGACGAATTCACGGATAGTCCGGCCGCGTGATACACGGGCGATGAATATGCCGACAAACAGGCTCCAGCTCATCCACCAGCCCCAGTAGTATACTGTCCACGTGCTCATCCACTCGCTTTTTTGTTCGTTGAGCGGGGCGACATCAAAACTTTGTATCAGGAAGGTGCAGAGATACTGTCCAGTACCTGCAGTCATCATGTTCAAAATCAATATGGTCGGACCGACAACCAGAATCACGATAAAGAGCATGGCAGTCAAAATCATGTTCAGGTTGCTCAAGTACTGGATGCCTTTACTCAGCCCGGACCAGGCACTCATCAGGAACAGTACGGTGGCGAATACCGCCATGACGTCAACGATGATGCCGAGCAGGCCGTCTACACGGTCGCCAAATAACGGACGGAGCACTTTTGACAACAGCCCGACTTCACCTTTTCTGAATTGTGAGTACGCAAGTGCGAGCGCTACAACCCCGTACATCGCCCATGCATGAAAGCCGTAATGTAAAAATGTAGATCTCATGGATTCGAGCATCGCTTCACGTGTTTCCGGTTCTGCTGTCGGTGGGCGACATAGTGTGACATAGGTTCGGAAGCACCGTAGAATACGAGCCCGATACCCATACCGGCACTGAACAACATTGCCAGCCATGAAACAGTATGGAATTCCGGTTTTTCATCCGGTTTTCCCAGTTTTAATTTGCCAATCTGGCTGAGTAATAAAAACACACAGAAAAATACAAGCAGTGTAGTCAAAATCATGTAATACCAGCCGAAATAATCAGTTATCCAGCCTGAAATTGAACTGGAAATCTCACCAAAACTATCTGGGAATAATGCACCTGATAAAACAACGATGCCGATGACAATTACTCCATAAACAAATACTTTTGATAACTTTCCATTCGTTTTGTTGTTTTCCAAGAAATTTTCCCCCTCCGTTCTGAGATGGATTGTGTACAAATCATTTTAAATGACAATAACGTTCTTGATATTATCAATGTTTATTTACATTTTCAGCCATAGTAATTATTCAATTTCCTGTAATGTGCTTTATAACCGAAATTGAATAACAAAAACACACTCTGTTCAGGAGTGTGTTTGGATTGTCCTATATATTTAAAACATCATAAGTTTTATTGTTGATTTTTTTGATGAGTCTTTCATCTTCCAACTTTTTGAAGTTCCGGGTCAGAGTTTCCGGCTGCATGCTCAAATACGATGCCAGATCCTTCTTGGTCATGTTTAAGCTTAAGATACCCTCTTCGGTATGTGTTCTGATATATTCCTGAAGTCTTTCGCTGCTGCTGAGCAGTGAAATGTTTGTGGTCAGAGATTCTGATTCATTGAGGCGTTCTGCGAAACTTTCTATAATTTTGATGCTGATATTGGGGTACTTCTGCATGAGGTCGTATATATCCTGCTGGTTTATTGTGCAGACCTGCGCATCCTCCATAACTTCTGCGTAGGACTCATGTGTATTATCTTCATTGAATAATGAAGTTTCGCCGGTGAAATCAGCATGGCCAAGCACTCTGACAAGTTGTTCCTTGCCTTCTGAGTTAAGACGGTAGATTCTCACCTTGCCCGCGTGAAGTACGGATAGAGATTCATTTTGATCTCCCGCCATATACAGGTAATCCCCCTTGTTCAAGTGCTTATGGTTAATTTTGCTGAACACTTCCTGTAATTCATCTTCATTAAGATGGCTGAAAATAGGAACTTTGCTGACACAGAGCTGGTGACCCTGAAGTTTTACCATGTATGATCCTCCTTCATGAAATACATTGCGGAAATCTTTTGTACGAGATTGTACATATCAATCTCTATTATACCGGCGGTGCAGCTAAAATGAAGAAAACAGCACTCAAGTTTTGGAGTGCTGTTTTTGCAGAACCCGCTTTTTATGGCTGGTGCATATATTGGATTAAGCGGATGTTTTAACCGATTTAACAGGGTAACCCAGTTTTTCAACAGTGTTTTTCAAAGACTCTCCTGTGACTGTATCATCATGTTCGACGGTGACTTTGTTCAAGTTGAATTTTACATTGACATCTGTGACGCCTTTCGTTTTCCCGACACCTGTTTCTATCTTCTTAATACAGCTCGGACATGTTAAATCGTCTGTTCTTAAATTTGTTTTCATAATCTAAAACCCCTCCTGAATGTTGATTTCTTTATTATCTTAATTATAAGGTATCTTCTTTGATAAAAAATTGACGCAGGTCAAGAAAAGATAAGAAAGTGTTTTATCATGATATTCGGGTATTATAATTGAGAGGTGATAATGATGAGCCTTTCCATCCAGTATATATCTAAAGATAATGAGATTGAAAAAGTAGAAAGTAAAGAACATGTACCGGAGCATGCCACCTTCATCTGGTACGACTACGACAGCTTTGATGATAAAGAAAAGTTGAAAAGCAATCATGATTTTGACGATGATAGATTTGAAGATGCAACAACTAAAAATTACCGGCCGGCATATTATAAAAATAATGATTATCAGATCTTGATCTGTCATGTCATCGACCAGGAAACGTTTGAAGCACACGCTGTCAATGTCTGTGTGATGCAGGACGTTATTATAACTTTTCATAATGGCTCCCTCAGACAATTCGTAGATATAGAAAGAATAATAAAATATAAAAGCGATGACTTGGAAATAGATATTGCGCTTCATATTTTACTGAAGACGATTGATCAGTACTTTGATATCGTTCACGAGATAGAAGATGAAGTCATTTTATTTGAAGAGAGACATGTTGATGATGCCAAGAGGAAAGATATTACATCTGAAATTTTTGAACTGAAACAGAGAATATTTAAAGTTAAGCGTGTCATCATACCAATGGAAGAGCTGGTGGAAAAGTTCAAAGAGCAGGATGACATATTGGAAAGTGAAAGAAGTGAGGATATTTTAAATAAGGTCGATGCAAAAATAGACCGGCAAAAATTAATCATTCAATTCACTGAAGAAATGATCGACGAGATAAAGGATAATTATATATCGTATAATACATACCGAATGAATAAAATCATCAATGTATTGACCATTATCTCAGCGATATTTCTGCCGCTCACTTTAATCACAGGCATATATGGCATGAACTTTGAAAACATGCCGGAACTCAGTTGGAACTTCGGTTATTTCATAACGCTGGGCATTATGCTGGGAATCAGTGTGTCTATGCTGATTTTCTTTAAAAGTAAAGGTTGGATGTAATCCAATAGTGTAAAAATTATATCGTGACTAATATGTTCAATAAAAGAACTCTTTCAGATACAAATTCTGAAAGAGTTCTTTATTACTCATGAGTCAGTGCTTTTGCGCTATCGAATAATACTTGGACAGAGGTCATTATACTGTCTTCATGTGTATCAAATTTTTCATTATGATGACCGGCGGCAAGTTCTGTGCCAAAGACGCAGTATGTGGCATAGCCGCCGCGTTTTTGTACTGCATCGACAAAATAAGTTGCATCTTCAGAACCGGCGGAGGAATTATCCTCCAGAATGCTTGTCAGTCCGGTCTTGTGGGCACTATTCTTTAGTATTTCTGCAAGTTCTGGCGAGCCTTTAGCCCCTATTGCTTCGCCGACGAGATCAATATCATATTCCACCTGATGCATCAAAGCTGCACCTTTTATAATCTCTTCTGCATAATTCTTCATATATTCGTTGAGTGCAGTAGTTTCTCCGCGTAATTCCATTTTCAGCTCGGCGGTATCAGGAATAATATTTCTGCCGCTGCCGGAGTGCAGTTCCCCGACGTTGATACGGGTGACTCCGTCCGCATGTCTTGGAATGGAATGGAGATTAGAAACTGCCGCAGCTGCAGCAAGCATTGCGTTTTTACCTTCTTCGGGATGGCCGCCCGCGTGAGAAGATACTCCCGTAAATTTAACATCGAGCTTGGAAGAAGCCAGGAAGCCGTTGTTAGATGCGACGAAATGGTTGAAAGGCACACCGAGACCTATATGTGAAGCGATGAAGTAATCGACATCATCCACGACTCCGGCATCTACCATCGATTTCGCCCCTCGTGCGCCCTCTTCGGCGGGCTGAAAGATCAATTTTATCCTGCCGCGTATATTTTCTTTGTTCTCGCTGATCAGTCTGGCGAGGCCGAGGCCGATAGTTGTGTGGACATCGTGACCGCAGGCATGCATGTTGTTGTTGGAGGAACGGAACCCTTTTTGGTTCGGCAGGTGATCATCACTTTCACTTTCGTAAATGGGCAATGCGTCCATATCCACTCTGTACGCAACCGTCGGCCCCGGTATGTGCGAGTCAAGAATGCCCACCACTGCCGTATAACCATCTTCGAAGTGCGGCATGTATTTTTCAATTGCTCCATTCGCTCTTGCCCATTCCAGGTGTGATCGGATATCATCTGTTCCCGGCTTCCCCATACATGAAGCAGGTTCCATGACTTCTTTGCCTAAAAGAATATCAAATCCGAGCTTTGCCAATGTATCAGCGACAATCGATGCTGTTCTCATCTCCAAAAATCCGAGTTCGGGAAATCTATGAAAATCTCTGCGCCAGTCTATCAGCTGGCTTTGAAGCTGTTCCATCATTTCACCCCTGCATATGATATTTATACTTATAATAAAGTATATCATTTAATTTTTATATTTGAGACTTTTATCCTGTAAGATTAGTATGTGATACAAAGAGACTTTGGAGGCTTGGACTATGAATGAAAAAGATAAAATGCTTGCCAATGAATGGTATGATGCGAATTATGATGAAAACTTATTGAAAGAACGCATGAAAGCACAGGATTTATGTCATGATTTCAATCAGACCAGACCGAGTGATGAGAAGCGGAGACAGGAAATACTCGTTGAACTGTTTGGGTATATCCCTAAAAATGCAAAGGTGGCCAGTCCGTTCATGACGGATTACGGTTATAATGTAAAGCTCGGTGAAAATGTTTTTATCAATATAAATAATTATTTTATGGACGGTGCAGAAATCACTCTGGGCAACAATGTCTTTGTTGGACCATCATGCGGCTTCTATACGGCAGGGCACCCTCTGGATGCGGAAGACCGGAACAAAGGGCTGGAAAAAGCATCCCCCATATCTATTGGAAGTAATGTCTGGCTGGGCGGTAACGTGAGTGTAATGCCGGGCGTTACAATCGGAGAAGGATCGGTTGTGGGCGCAGGGAGCGTGGTCACCAAAGATATACCGCCCAATGTTTTGGCTGCGGGCGTACCATGCAAAGTTATCAGGGAAATAGATTAAAAATAGGCACCCGGGGATGGGCTGGTCTCCGGGTGCCTAGTATCATGCTATTTGAATGAATACACTCAACATCAGAGCGATCCAGCTTATAGTTGCAAAAACAATAAAGAAAATACTCCACTTTGATATTCGTTGATTGTCATTACGATCTTTTCGAATCCTGCTTATAAAAGGAATAATGAAAAAGATGAATACCAGAGTACCGAGTATTGCTCTTAAAATCATATTATCACCTTCCTGTGTGCTTCAGAGCACTGTCTCTATCATACAGCCTATCAAAGTAAGATATCCAGAAAGCTGTTTTTAAAGGCGGGGAAGTCTAATATAAATGAAATAACGCCATGCGTTACCGGCAGGTAATGCATGGCGTTATTTATAAATTTTGAACATCTAAAAAGATGACAATGAGAGTGCTTTACTTGACCATCTCGCTTAATTTCTCCATAATCTCATCGATATTTGTGCCGATACTTATTTCGACGGCGGCTAAAAAACTGCCTTCGACAATGGGTGCATTGGCAATATGAATGTTGTAATCTCCTTCATACATCTCAACAGCCATTTCAAGGTTCATCAGACTGGAACCTATATCAAAAAAGCAGATTGTATCACTTTTCACCTCGGACAGCATATGGTCGATCTGACCGATATTAGTACCGATGCCGCTGTTGACACCGCCCGACGCATGTACGGTGACACCTTCAGCCATCTGTTCAATAAGTGCCTTGGTACCTGAAGCTATGTCTTTACTGTGGCTGATGATCAATATTTCTGTCATTCCTTATTCCTCCTCCGGATTAAATGCGTTTAAAATATACACTGCGCTCTGGGCGCCCGGATCGATAGTGCCTTTGGACTTTTCTTTAAAGTATGCTGCACGTCCTTTGGCCGCAATCATATCTTCAGTGTCATCAGCGAGTTTTTGGAGATCATCGAGCTTTAGCCCGCCACTCTCTTCAAGCAACTTTTTAGCATTTGAAATGACATCATACATAGTCTTTTCCCCGCCGGTCACTTTACCTTTTGAACTGACCGTATCATCGAAGATATCAATGAGCTCCTTCAAATTTTCAGCATCGATTTCATCCTTGGCCGCCTCGCTCATCTTTACAAAGCTGAAGCCGTACAGCGGTCCACTGGCCCCGCCGATGGAACTCATAAGGGTCATACCCGTCTGTTTGAGTATCTCCTGTGTACTGCCTTCCCCAACTTTATCTTTGACAGCATTAAATCCGCGTTTCATATTGACGCCATGGTCACCGTCTCCGATTTCACGGTCAAGGGCAGTAAGTTCGGATTCCTTCTCTACAAAGACTTCCTGTAATTTGTGCAGTGCATCCAAAAGTTTAGTATTATCCATAATTGCCTCCTTAAAAATGTGTGGACTCGGTCGGCGCATTGAGAGCGCTCACTATGTGGTCATCATGGTTCAGGACAGTGAGTGAAAAGCCCTGCATATCCAGTGCTGTCATATAATCTCCGACAAACAGCTTTGTCACTCTGATGTCTTTCTCTTCCAACGCCTCCATGACATTTTTTGTTACAATATATAATTCACTCAATGGGGTGGCGCCCATGCCGTTCACCATCAAAACCAGGTCTTTATTGTCGTTATATTTGAAGAGTTCGGATAAAAGCCTGTCGGTAATTTTATCAACCGTTTCAGACTTTTCACGGTAAATCCCTTTTTCACCATGTATACCGATACCGATTTCCATCTCTTCTTCTCCCAGATCGAAGCCATACTCACCGGTTGTCGGAACCATGCATGGATGAAGCGCCATGCCGATGGAGAATAATGAAGTCATCATTTTTTCAACTTCACTTTTAATTTGAGTTAAGCTTTGTTTTTTATCTGATAAATATCCTGCATATTTATGAACGAGGACTGTACCTGCCACCCCTCTGCGTAATTCAGGATCTTCTATCGCAACATCGTCGCTTACTATGACGGTTTCAACTTTATGACCGTCTGCTTCGGCCATTTCTTTGGCCATATCAAAGTTCATGACATCTCCTGCGTAATTTTTAACGATGAGAAGCACACCGTCGCCATTATCTACGTGTTTTATGGCAGCCAGTACTTTGTCGGGTGTCGGTGAGGTGAACACTTCACCACATACGGCGGCATCCAGCATTCCTTCTGCAACATATCCTGCATGTGCAGGCTCATGTCCGCTTCCGCCGCCTGAAACCAGGGTCACACCGGTATCTTTTTTATGTTTCCTTACAACGATGCTGTCCTCGATGAGATCTATTTTCGGATCACTGTATTTTAATCCGGTCAGCATATCACTTACAAATTTTTCACGATCATGAATAAGTTTTTTCATATTAAACTCCCCCTCGTAAATAATATTATACTCGTTCCTTATTTTGATTAAAAATAAAATGTGCAGAAAACCGTACTCCGGTGATAAAAAGTAAACATTGGACAAATGATATATAAAGTTGGAAAATGATATTACAGAACTGTGAGTTTAAGAAGATGGAGTTTTGAAAATGAGGATAGGCATTATTTCAGATTTACACATCGACCGTTACAATAACAGTGTGGAAAATATTCATTTGTATGAAGGTGCCCTGGCGGAGGAAATACGAAACAGACAAATAGATATGTTGCTGATTGCCGGAGATATTTCAAACAGCTATGAGCTGACCATGGATTTTATACATACGATTTTAAAGGAAAGCGGTGTTAAAATTAAATTTGTTCCGGGAAATCATGATCTATGGCAGTCTGACATGTCAAAAAGTACCGAGGAGATATTGCAGCGTTATGCCGATCAGCCTGAGTGCCTGATCAGACGGCCCTATATCCTCAATGATGAGTGGGCAATAGCCGGCCATACAGGATGGTATGACTACAGTTATGCTTCCGACCGTTTTACATATGAGCGTCTGTCCAGACGTGCATATTACGGGGGTACATGGCAGGATAAAGAGAATATCGACTGGCGTCACAGCGATGATATAATATCGGAAAAATTCGCTGATGAAGTAAGGAAAGATCTGGAAAGCCTGGAAGGCAGGAAAATCATATTGGTAACGCATGTCGTTACCAATAAACATTTCAAAGTGCCCATGCCGCACCGTTTGTTTGATTATTATAACGCCTTCATAGGCACCAGTGATTTTGATAAAATATATGATGATTATGACATACGGTACAGTATTATGGGACATGTGCACTTCAGACATTCACTGACAGAAGGCAGCGTCACATACATCTGTCCATGCCTCGGATATAAACGGGAATGGAGAACGGATGATATACGGACTGAAATGGGAAATTCAATGTATGTCATTGAAATATGAAAAACATGAGGAGGAATTGAATTGGAAACATTCCAGGATTATATTGAAACAATTGATGATATGACTCATCGCAAACAATTCGAAGAAGTTATAGAATGGATCAACAAAAATTACCCGGATCTCGGCCGGGTCATCAAATGGAATACACCGATGTACACAATGGATGATACTTTCATTTTAGGAATCAACAGTGCAAAAAAGCATATTTCAATTTCACCGGAAGAGAAATCGATGGGCATCTTTAAAGAGGATATTGAACAGTCGGGTTATTCACAGACAAACGGATTATTCAGAATCAAATACTCTCAGACGGTTGATTATGATCTGCTCAAAAAGATGATTGACTATAACGTAGAGGATAAGAAGGGTTATGAGAAGTTCTGGCGATGATATGACCCGGGAAATAACGACCTTTGTATAACCGATGAAAGGATTAAGCTATGGCAAAGTTATATTATCGTTTTGGAACAATGCAGAGCAATAAGAGCAACCAGATCATTACTACTCACTATCAATATACGACTCAGGGGAAGAAGTGTCTTGCCTACTCGACCCCTATCGATACGAGAAGCGGGTTTAAAAAGATTGAATCACGCATCGGTCTGAATCTTGATGCAGAATATGTGACGGACAAAATATTTGAGCAGGTAGAAGAGCAGCACAAGAAAGAGAAAATCTATGCAGTGCTGGTCGATGAGGCTCAGTTTTTAAAGAAATCCGAGGTACACCATCTGAGTGATATAGCCGACAAGCTGGATATACCGGTCATCGCTTTCGGCTTGAAGACGGATTTCCGCAATCAGCTGTTCGAAGGCAGCAAAGCATTGCTGGAATTGGCAGATGCAATCGATGAATTGAAGACGGTCTGCCAATACTGCAATAAAAAAGCGACGTTGAATATGAGAATGCTTGACGGCAAACCTATAAATGTCGGTGAAACGATTCAGATCGGTGATGAGGAGTACGTGCCTGTTTGCCGGAAATGTTACAAGAAACATTTGGACTTAGTATGATCAGTCTTGTTCATATGAATTCTTTGGAATTCATATGAACTTTTTTAATGTATAATTACTTTAAGAATGATTTTAATGGTATTTTAAGAAACCTCTAATAAAACTTAAAAGGTTTACTTATAAAATAAAGATAATTACTTAGTATGGATGAAGTCATCTCTTAGGGGGGGAGAATTTATGCATAAGATTTTAATCGTTGAAGATGATGAAAAGATTGCCCGTGTGATTCAACTTGAACTGGAATTTGAATCCTATGAGGTCAGTAATGCATATACAGGTAAGGAAGCACTCGATAAATACGAAGAAGAAAGCTTTGATCTGATATTGCTGGATGTGATGATACCTGAACTGAATGGTCTGGAAGTTCTGCGGAGAATCAGGCAGAAGGATGAAACCGTCCGTATCATCATGCTTACCGCACGAGACGCAGTGATGGATAAAGTCAGCGGCCTCGATTCAGGCGCCAATGACTACATGACCAAGCCATTTGAGATTGAGGAGCTTCTTGCAAGAATCCGTGCGCAGCTGAAACAAAATGAAATCAGCCAAAATACCAGGCAGGAAGAAATGATATTTAAAAACATTAAAGTATTACCCCCTTCCAGAGAAGTTTTTATAGATGGTGAAGATGTGTATCTTACTCAGAAAGAATATGACTTATTTCATTATTTACTATCAAATAAAAACCAGGTGCTTTCAAGAGAGCAGATTATAGAATCTGTCTGGGGCTATGACTATTTTGGAGATACCAACACCGTTGACGTATATGTACGATATTTACGTAAAAAAATAGATCAGGATTCTCCTTCTGTTATTTCCAGTGTCAGAGGCATCGGTTATATGATAAAGGATTAACTGCTATGAAATTAGGGACTAAAATCCAGCTGTATATCACTGTAATGTCCGCCCTCGTCGTTATATTGATCAATACATTCGTCTACTTCAGTTATAAGAACTTCACCTTGGATGCAGAAATGAGCCAGTTGGAAGGACGTGGCATCAATATAATGCAGGAACTTCGGAATGCTGTCGGAAGTGATGCAAATACACGTGCAGTGCTACAGTCACATCTGCTCTCCGACGGTTTTATCACCCTGCTCAATGAGACTGGTGATCAGGAGCTCAGAATTACTACCAGTGCGAGCTATCCTGAAGATTTTGAAGAATATAATACCGGTCAGTACAGGGATGTCGTTACTTATAACGATATCCATTTTGTCATGGTTTCCCTGCCCATCATATGGGAGGACGGTGAAGTCTATAATCTCCAGATATATGAAAATATAGAATTTTTATATGACACATTCAATATACTTCAATGGATATTGCTCATTTCCACCCTGATCATCCTGATTGTTATCTACTTTTTAAATCGAATCATTACGAATATCATTTTGAAGCCGATAAACAAACTGATTGAAAAGATCAAAGAGACTGAAAACACCAGCGCATATACAATGCTGGAAGTGAACATCAATGATACTAAAGAGCTGAAAGATCTGTCAGAATCCTTTAATGAAATGATGCTTGATCTTAAAGAAAATGATGAACAGCAGCAGGCGTTTATTATGAATGCTTCACACGAACTGAAAACTCCGATTACTGTAATCGATTCCTACAGTCAGATGCTCAAGCGTTTTGGCAAGACGAGGGAAGATATTTTAGATGAAAGTATCTTTACGATATCCGACGAAGCAAAACGTATGAAATATTTAACTGAACAATTGCTCAGTTTCAGTAAGGCAGCCCAGGCAAAAGAAAATTTCCGCCCTGAAAAGCTGAATCTGGTCGATATGATATCAGGGATTAAAAACAGGCTTGAACCTGTGTACGGCAGAAATATCGATGTACATCATGAAGCAGATTTCATGTTTGTGACTGCCGATGCGGACAGTCTGGATCAGCTGCTTAAAATATTCCTTGATAATGCCTATAAATACAGTTCAGATGACATTAACATAAATATTACCAAGAATAAGGAATTTACTGAGGTGGACATTATAGACAGAGGTATCGGCATACCGGCAGAGGATCTGGGGAAAATTTTCAATCGCTTTTACCGGGTGGATAAAGCACGTGCAAGAAAGACGGGCGGTTCAGGTCTCGGTTTATCAATCGCAGATGAACTCGCAAAAATGAACGACATAATGGTCAGTGTTGAAAGTACAGTCGACGAAGGAACAACATTTACCTTGAAATTTGAACATGTAAGGGAGGAACAGGATGAAAATCGGTAAAATAGCAATTGCCGCAGTGGCAGTAACGCTGGGCGTTATAATCGGCATTGTCTACATGAACTTCATGGAAGCGGACTATATCAATGAAGATGAAGTCAGAGCAATAGTCGCAGACCGTTATCAGGGCGATATAAGCAATATTTCCCTGTCTGAGAACGATGACTATTTCCTCGTCACAGTGGAGGATGGACAATATTTATATGAAATTACGATTAATAGATCGGAAGGTAATGTAAAAGATATAAAATCATCAGAGAACCCGGATTATGTGGCAGAGAAAGGTACTGAAGAGACGGGCTCTGAAAAAGAGTCAGAACCTGAGGAGTCAGCGTCAAAAGGAACAGAGCAGAAAGAGGAACCTGCCGACGAGAAGAAGCAGGAAGAAGGAACTTCTGATGAAACTGCACCTGAGCCTGGAGATAATGAATCCTCATCAAATGAATCTGAGTTCATTTCGATGGGAGAGGCTCGTGATATAGCAATGAATGAAGTGGGCGGATTATTTCTGCATTCGGCCTTGAATGAAGAGGTCAGTCCCAGCGAATATTTGATTGCCAATCTGATCGATGGTGATGATGAAGGAGCGATTGTTTCAGTCAATGCCGTGAACGGCACTGTCAACAAAGTGATTTTCCTGGATATTGAATTTGATGAGATTGGTGACCTTGAGTCATTTATGCGCCAGGTCGCGTCATATAATGCACAGAACCAGCATTACTATATAGAGTATGACGATGACGATTGGGATGACGATGACTGGAACGATGATTGATATTTAAAAGGCTGATTGGAAAATCAGTCTTTTTTTAATGCATCTAAACAGAGAACCTCTTTATTTCCAGAAGGTACTTTGGTATATTTATGAGGGATGACAGAAGGACCGGGGGTATTCAGGTTGATAAACATGAACAGTGTAACAAAGACATATCAAGGAAAAAATGGTCCATTCAATGCTGTGGACAATGTTTCGTTAAAAGTTGAAGAAAATGAAATATTCGGTCTGATAGGCGAAAGTGGTGCGGGGAAATCCACATTACTCCGTTTTATCAATGCTCTTGAGTCCCCGACTGAAGGTCATGTGACTGTAGATGATACAGATGTCTTCCATCTTTCAAGGAAGCAGTTGCGGCAGCACCAAAAAGGTATAGGCATGATATTTCAGCAATTCAACCTGTTGAATAACAAGTCTGTCAGAGAAAACATCCATCTTCCCCTGGAGTTACATAAGTATGAAAATCCATTGACTGTAGAAGAAGTGTTGGCATTTGTCGGTCTGCCTGATAAGGCTGATAATTATCCCAGCCAGTTATCCGGCGGTGAAAAACAGCGGGTGGGTATTGCACGTGCACTGATTACACGTCCAAAAATTCTGCTCTGTGATGAACCGACTTCTGCTCTGGATGAAAGTACTACCGAAGAGATTGTCGATGTTTTAAAGCGTGCACATAAGGCATTCGATATGACAATTCTTGTCGTCACCCATGAGCTGAATGTCATTAAAAGTATGTGCAGGAGATGTGCTGTGCTGGAAAAAGGCCGTCTGATCGATATTATCGATATTGCTCCGGAAAACCGAAAACAAAGCTATAAATCATATCACGACCGTGTTCTGAAGGTGCTGAAAAATGTTTGATGCTGTCAGGGAGTATATTGTTCGTGTTATAGAATTTTGGCCGACGTTATTTGAAAGCCTTTGGGAAACAGGCATCATGATGGGCTTTGCGATGATAGCAGCGATTCTGTTGGGACTGCCTCTGGGTACACTTCTATATTTGACCGCTAAAGGTAAACCAATGGAGAATATTTATATATATCAGCTTTCAAACTTCTTCGTAAATATCGTCCGGTCATTCCCATTTCTGTTGCTCGTCGTAGCCATGCAGCCGTTTATAAGAGCAGTTTACGGAAGAGCGACCGGTGACCCTGTGGCAGCATCATTTCCGATGATGCTCATAGCTGTCGCACTCTATGCACGCTTTGTTCAACAGTCGTTATTGGATGTACCGCGAGGCGTTACAGAAACTGCTCACTCGATGGGTGCCTCGACACCCCAGCTTGTCTGGAAGTTTCTGTTTGTGGAATCCAGAAGTTCATTGGTCATCGGTTTTACCACTGCATTTGTCAGCTTCATATCCTACTCTACGATCATGGGAGTTGTAGGCGGCGGCGGTATCGGTGACTTTGCCATACGTTATGGTTATCAAAGATATGAAACAGATATAATGTATACGGCAATCATTGTCATCATCATCATTGTGCAGATTATTCAGTGGCTGGGATTAAAGCTTGCTAAAAAAATGGATAAAAGGTAATGATAAAAAATTTATAGATTATTAGGAGTGAAAGTAATGTTCAAACGTAATTTGTTGTTTGTATTGCTGGGGGTTATGGTCTTTGTTATGGCGGCATGTGGCAACGGAGAAGAAGAAAGTACTGAAGAAACTTCAGAGAATGCTGAAACAGAGGAGACCGGTGCTGAAGATGCGGCTGAGAAAGAGAATACTGAATTACAGGTGGCTTCCCAGACAATTCCAATGACTGATGTCGTTGAATTGGCAGCTGATACAATTGAAGAGCCGTACACAGTTGAAATGGTCGAAGTTGCTGATAATATCCAGTATAATGAAGCTTTGTTGAACGAAGAAGTGGATGCAAACTTTGCACAGCATGAACCGTTCATGGAAATGTTCAACGCTGAAAGAGACGGTAATCTCGTAGCGATACAGCCGATTTATAATGCAATTGTGGGATTCTACTCTCCGGTTTATGATTCAATAGAAGATATTGAAGATGATGCTGAAGTGGCGATTCCAAGTGACTCAACAAATGAAGCGCGTGCGTTAATGATTCTGGAACAGCATGATCTGATCACACTGTCTGATGGTGTGACTTATGATGCAACAGTTGATGATATTGAAGAAAATCCACATGATTTCACCTTCACTCATGTCGATCTGTTAAATTTAACGTCTTCCTATGAAGATGGTGTAGAATTGGTGTTCAACTACCCTACATACATCGACAGCATCGGATTGACCCCGGATGATGCGGTATTCCTGGAAGAAGATGAAGATAATACATTTGCAATTACATTGGTTGCACGGGAAGATAATCAGGATTCAGAAGCAATACAGGCATTGCAGGAAGCATTTACATCGGATGAGGTTTATGAATTTTTATCCGGACTTGAGGAAGAAGGCCACCTCGAGCCTGCATTTGAACAGGGAGAATAATAAAAAAGTGGAATGTTCATATGAACATTCCACTTTTTTATATCTTTAATTCATATTCCTGGGCAAGTTTGGCTTTGAACAGCTTAGTATAAATATCTGTAACGACCGCTTCAAGACGGGCATTATGAATATTGTCCATGTCATGCATACGGATTACGGTTAATTTAACATTTGAGGATTCCAGCAGCTGTTTAAATCCCTCATCCTTTTTGAAATCGTTTTTCAACCGCTTGAATATATTCTCCCTGCTGTTTCCGACGATAAACAGATCGCCGTCTTTGAACAGCATATATATACCTTTTAAGTCGTGCATGAACTGTAAGTCATACGTGCTTTTAAATTCTTTTTTAAGTTTATTAAAATCAATGGATCGTTTATTATTTTTATCGATGATAGTCAATTTAAAATTTTCCATATGACTGTTTTCCCAGATTTTTCCCAAATCACATGCATATTTTATAATGATTGATTTCATCAATTTTTTATCTTCCAAATATTCTTTGACCATATTATCACCTCGTTCATAACACTGTACTTTAATTCAACGGAAAAGTCATCAAATAAAATCTATGACAGATGATAGGATTATGCGAAATAACCTTTGATGGTTTTGACTTCTAAAAACTCTTCAATGCCGAAATCGCCCCATTCACGGCCGAGGCCGGACTGCTTATAACCGCCGAATGGCAGATCGGACTGCCCTGGTACATCATTGATACCCACTGTACCGGCTTCTATTGAACGAGCAATTTTCTTCAATGATTCTTTGTCGTTGCCCATAACATAACCGGCAAGGCCGTATTTAGTGTCATTGGCAATTTCGATGGCTTCATCGAGGTCTTTATAAGTAATCACAGACATGACGGGTCCGAAGATTTCCTCCTGGGCAATCTGCATTTTATTATCGACTTCCGTAAACATGGTCGGTTTGGCAAAATAGCCTTGGTCCAGGCTGTCAGGCTTCCCTGTGCCGCCATGGTACAATTTCGCGCCCTCTTTTGTACCGATCTCGATATAGTTCTGAACCTGATCAAATTGCTTTTTGCTGATAATCGGCCCCATAGTTGTATTTTCATCATTGGGGTCGCCCACGACTACTTCAGCCATATACTGCTGCGCTTTTTTTATAAATTCATCTTTTATGGATTCCGGTACGAGAGTTCTTGTTCCTGCAGTACACACCTGACCTGTATTGTTGACCACTTTCCAGACTGCCGACCTGGCTGCCTCTTCTATATCCACATCGTCCAAAATGATGTATGGAGATTTACCGCCCAACTCGAGTGCAACTCGTTTGAAATCCTGGCTCGCCTTCTCCATAATTTTTGTCCCGGTCGCTCCGGAACCTGTGAATGACATCATACGGACTTTAGGATGGCCTGATAAAGGTGTGCCTACGCCTTCTCCATCACCGTTAACAAGATTGAACACACCTTTAGGTACTTCTGCCGCATCGAATATTTCAGCCAGAATAATTGCTGCAAACGGCGTTTCCTCGGATGGCTTCAATACTACAGGTGATCCGGCTGCCATAGCTGCGGATAATTTTAATGATGTCTGATTGGTCGGGAAATTCCATGGTGTAATCAATCCGGCAACGCCGATGGATTCCTTTACTACAAGAGCGTCTCCACGTCTTTCTTCAAACTGGAAATTATCCAAAGCGTCTCTGGCAGCTTTAAAGTGTGTCAATCCCATTTCATAGTGCATTTTATCCGACTTGCTCTTTGGAGAACCGAGTTCGGATGTAATTGCTTCGATAATATCATCTTTCCTTTTTTCATATTCAACGACAATTCTGTCGAGCATACTCTTTTTGTCTTCTACCGGCATATTTCTGAATTTGAGGTAAACGGAATCTGCCGCCTTGACTGCTTTATCCACATCTTCCTTGTTTCCTTTTGCTATCCTTCCAAATACTTCTTCTGTTGCCGGATTGATAACATCGATATATTCACCGCTCGTGCTGTCCACCCATTCTCCATTGATGTATTGCTTTGTGTAATTATTCATTATCAAATCTCCTCATAGTCATGATATATTTAATTTATCCCATTAGTAACACAGATAAACCATTAAGGACAGCAAGTAAGCTTCGTTTGTTTCATATATAAATCCATTTGAAAATGGAACCTGAAATATTCAATGTTAATGCAAAATAAAAACCATTGCGTCATTTTATCGCAATGGTTTCAAATAATTATTTACGGAATGTTTCAAAGAAGCTCAATGTATTCAATCCAAAGAATTTAAGTGCGCCTTTTGTTTCTTCAAAACCATCACCTGATTTGTAATGCTTGAATATCGCTGTCCCCAGAACAAGGTTCATCATTATGATGCCTATTCTTACAAGCGTCTTACTGAACAGGGTAAAAAACATCAGCGCACCGCCGATGGCTTCGAAATAACCTGCAAGTTTCATCTGGTTGCTGTCGACGTTGAATTTCTCTTCGAAACCGGAGCCGAGTTCACCGTCGTTTTGAACTTTTTGAAGTCCGCCTTCAAACATGTTCTTACCTACATAAAAGTTGACTAAATGACGTAACATATTAAACCCTCCTAATTTATTGATCTTGATAATATATACCCAAGATTTCACATGATAATTTATAATAGCATGATATAATCGAAATTACTTATTATCAATCTGAAGGTAAGGTCAAAATTATGAGCGATTACTCCAATCAATTGAAATTACAAAACTCGAGATACATGCCTGGTCTGGATGGCTTGAGGGCTGTTGCAGTCATCGCGATAATAATTTACCATCTGAATCCCCGCTGGCTGTCCGGAGGTTTTTTAGGGGTGGATACTTTTTTTGTGATCTCGGGTTACTTGATCACCAGTCTCCTCCTCAGGGAATATCATAACACCCGGACAATTGATTTGAAAAATTTCTGGATAAGAAGGTTCAGAAGGCTGATACCTGCTGTGTTCTTTATGACCGGTGTGGTGATTACATATGTACTGATATTCGAATCCGGAATCATCCGAACTTTGAAAGAGGATGGTATTGCGGCTTTCATATACATGTCCAACTGGTGGTACATCATAGAAGATGTCAGTTATTTTGAAGCGTCCGAACCGAGACCGCTCATGCATTTATGGAGTCTTGCAATTGAAGAGCAGTTTTATATCATATGGCCTGTAATCTTATTGGTGATGGTGCTGAAATTTAAAAATTATAAGAATATTATGCTGGTTGTATTTTTAATGACGCTCATCTCGTTAGTATGGATGATGGTTCTTGCATTGCCTTATGAAGATAATTCGAGAGTGTATTTTGGTACTGATACACGGCTGCAGACACTTCTGCTGGGTGTACTGCTCGCCTATATCTGGCCGCCTTTCAGATTGAAAAGAGATATCGGGCATAAAATAAAAGTATGGATAGACGGTATCGGGATCGGTGCTCTGCTGATACTGATCATTTTCTTCATCACTGTAGATGATTCCAGTCACTGGATCTATTACGGGGGGCTTTATTTAATCACATTTGTTACACTGCTGTTGATTGCAAGCAGTGTGCATCCTTCAACTGTATTGCCTAAAATCTTGGGGAATCCTCTGTTTTTGTGGATTGGCACGAGATCATACAGTCTTTATTTATGGCATTATCCGATCATCATATTGATTAATATGAATTTTGTACAGGGGCAGATTCCATTTTATATAACACTGTTCCAGATCTTATTGACCGGCCTCTGTGCTGAAATATCGTTCAGATGGATTGAGACACCTTTCAGGCAGCATGGATTCAAGGCGATATGGCCTGCGGCCAAACAAAGATTCCGGCTCATTACAACGACGCTGGTGGCTGTTGTCAGTCTGCTTGTAATGACAGGGCTGTTCGACTCCCTGCACGTGGATGTGAATGAGAATCGGCAGACGAACTTCCTGTCGGAACAGGATGGACATACAGAAGATGAGGAAGAATCGGATGAAACACCCGATTTACACGAAGCCGCCCCGCTTTTCATCGGAGATTCAATCATGGTCAATGTCGGCGAAGAACTGCAAAGACGAATTCCGAATGCAGTCATTGATGGTGAGGTCGGAAGACAGGTCGGGGATACGCTCGAGCTGGTTGAGGATAATTACGATGAATATGGCGGGACTGACGACATCATAGTGATTCAGCTTGGAACTAACGGTACTTTTACTGAAGAGGAGCTGAATGCGCTCATAAGCGTCTTCGAAGAAGCGGAAATATACTTTGTCAATACACGGGTCCCCAGGCCCTGGGAAACATCAGTGAATGAAAATCTGGAAGAAGCGGAGAACCATCATAATAATGTCACGACTATTGACTGGCATTCACATTCCGAAGGTAAAACTGAGTATTTTTCAGCAGACGGAGTACATCTTTTACCGGAAGGGATTGAAAGTATGGCTGATCTTATAATTAAAAAAATCAGACAGGACTAAAGCGGGATATTTTTTACATGTTTATAATAATATTATGTTCAAAGTATCGATTTTCACTAAAATGTGCAATGTTCCATCATATTCTTAAGATAAATGTCATATTTTCATTTGTGATTTTTAGAACAAGTTACTATAATGAGAATATTGAAGCCTATTTATAGGAATAAATATATTGGAGGGACCTAAAATCGATCAGTTAATTGGTGTCGGTCTATTGTTGTTAATTCTTGTATTTTTCAGTTTATTTACATACTATGCGCCTTACGGTAGTGAGGTGATGAGTGCGCTTGCTGCAGCGGCTATTGCAACTTTTCTTGTAGAAGCTTTACAGGGATATGTAATTGGTGATATTTTTGCTCTGGACTTCTTTAAGGAAGCCGGAACGGTTGCGGGTACACTTGCGGGTGTCATTGTAGCGATGTTAGTTGGTTTAAAAATGGGTGTCAACCCGCAAAACTCTGCAATACTGGCTGTTGCATTTGGTGAGATCGGTTTAATTCCTGCAATGTTTGCAGCATATCTTGTAGCATTTTTAATTAAATTTCTCCAAAACAAAGTCGGACTCGGACTGGACTTCATACTCGTTATTTTGATCGCTGTCCCATTGGCAAGATGGTTTGGTTTACTGATTACTCCATTGGTAGATGGTTCATTGCTCAGAATTGGTGCAATTATCGAAGTTGCCATGGATGCAAATCCATTGATAATGGGGCTGATGCTGGGCGGTATCATTACTGTGGTCGGAACTGCGCCACTGAGTTCCATGGCTCTTACAGCAATGCTTGGATTAACGGGTGCACCGATGGCGGTTGCGGCACTATCTGCATTCGGTTCGGCTTTTATGAACAGTACGTTGCTTCATAAGCTTAAAATCGGAAAAATCAAATCTGTAATCTCTATCGCAATTGAACCATTATCCAAGGCGGACCTGGTTACTGCGAACCCAATCCCAATCTATACGACAAACTTTGTCGGCGGGGCCCTGAGTGGTATCGTCATTGCATACTCAGGTATGATCAATGATGCTCCTGGTACAGCTGCACCAACCCCTGGCTTACTTGTTATGTTCGGATTCAACCCTGCCGGACAGGTATTATTATATGCAGCAATCTGTGCTGTCATCTGTTTCATTGTTGGCTGGGCAGGAAGCTATGTGTTCAGTAACTTCCCTATCAAGAACAGTGAAATACTGACAGAGGATCAGACTTTTGCAAGCGCGAAAGCGTCGAAGAAATACTAAAAATTAATATATTTAACAAAATGAAAGGAAGTATATGATGAAGATGACATGTGCTTTCTTTTTTACTTGTCGTCTGAACTGAATAGTATAGTAATAAATCAGGAGTTGTTATAATACTTTGTAAGGAGTGATATGAATGTCAATTTATGATATTGAAGTTACAGAGACAGACGGCACTGACTATCAACTTGAAAAATATGAAGGACGGCCGATGCTCATTGTGAATACGGCAAGTAAATGTGGTTTCACGCCACAGTTTGACGGTCTGGAAAAGTTGTATCAAAACTATAAGGATGAGGGTCTGATTATACTGGGGTTTCCATGTAATCAATTTGGAGGACAGGAACCGGGAACATCTGAAGAAGCGGCGGAGAACTGCAGGCTGAATTATGGAGTCTCATTTTCAATGCACCAGAAAATAGATGTTAACGGAGAGGATGAGCATCCACTGTACGAGTATTTGAAGTCATCTAAAAAAGGATTGTTCAATGACAAGATCAAATGGAATTTCACGAAATTTCTTGTGGATAAAAATGGTGAAGTGATAGAAAGATATGCACCTAAAACAAAACCGGAAAGTATAAAAGATGATATAGAGAAGATTTTATAACGGCAGCCGTTTTTTAATATGAATGCATCATACCAAGGGTTTCAAAGAAAATGATTAAAAGAATAATACAGTTGTAACGACAGAAAAACAGGAATGTTTCCCGTGAAACATTCCTGTTTTACATTCTATTTATAAATGTACTTTATGACTTCAACTGCCTGGTCCACAGTTTCAACAGTCACGTTTGCTTTATTGGATAGTTCTTTAAGAGCATGGATAGCGCTCTCCGGTCTGATAATGATTAAAGGTTTGCCAAGGTTGATGGCTGTAGTTGCGTCCATCGTCGTATTCCATTGCTTATACTTTTCACCGTACAATGCAATGACAAAATCCGCCTTGTTCATAAGAACTGAAGTTCTGAAGTTATTAATACTTGAAGCAGCATCGTCTCTAAAGTAATCATTCGGCTGTTTGCCTAAAATATTTTCACCGATATCATCCGATAAATCATGATCAGTCTGAGGGCCGACAAAATTCAGTTTCAAACCACTTTCTTTTGCTTTTTGCTTCACTTCCCCGCGCCAGTCATCATGAATCTGTCCTGCGAGATAAACTGTAAACTCCATCAACTAATATCCTCCTTGAAAATCATAAGTTATATATACTCTACTATAATTATGATAATATAGAAATTGAAATGATTAACACGGTAAGGATGTGGCTAGATGAAGGTTGCGCTATTTGATTTTGACGGCACTTTGTACCCGCATGAAACATTTGATATATTAGTGGAAAAAATAAAAGAGCATCCTGAGTATAAGGCAGTATACAATAAATTTATCAGGAGTTTTGCACCGATTTATATCGGATATAAGCTGAAGCTGGTGCCGAAGCTGACTATGCAGAACAAAGCGCTTGAAAAGTATATTCACTCTTTTAAAGGAATAGACAAAGAGGACATCGAGAGCTTCTTTCACGAGATAGCGGACTACATGGCTCAGGATATGCGCCCCACTCTGGTTGAGCACCTGCGTAAGCTCAAAGAAGACAATTACTATATTGTATTAGTTTCCGGTGCATTCACGCCGCTTCTTGAAGCAATATTTAAAGCAGACAGTGTAGATTATATCTTCGGGTCTGACGTTCATTATAATGAGGGCAAGCTGAATCATAAAAAACAATTCAACAGACTGCATTCAGGAATGAAAGTTAAGCTTTTAACGGACCATTTCAACAACAGGGGTGATACAGTCGACTGGGAGAACAGCCTGGCTTTCAGTGACAGTTATTCAGATATAAAGATGCTGGAAATGGTAGGAAATCCCGTGGTTGTACAACCGGATGAAAAGCTGCTGAAAATAGCAACCAAGAAAAACTGGCAAATATATAATTAAGGAGTTAATAATATTGGACTTAACAGTAATAGATGAATACGAACTTTATCCGACAGAAAAGACAGGACCGGCGGTCCAGGGCACGCTGCTCTATAAAGTTGGGAATCAGACGGAATTCGAAGGCGCATATGTTACGACCACAGAAAGAATGATCATGAATGTGGACATGAACGGTGAATCGTATAAGAGGGTCTTCAGTTATCAGGACATTGTTAAAGCCTATATGGAAAAAGAAGCACTATTTCTTGAGTTTCCTGAAGGTATGGGTAAGATAGCAATGGTTAACTTGACTAAAGGTGACAGCGAAGAATTCATAAAGTTTGTAAGTGAAAAATTAAATTCTGATTAAAGGGTCCTGTAAAGGACTCTTTCTATTAGTATGGCACATTTTAAGTATTGTATGGCACAAATTATTAAAACCCTTTAATCATCAAATTAAAAGGAGTATAATGGAAAGTAATTAAACATCTAAAAAACTAAACCTTCTTAATGCAGTAATTTTAGAAGGTTCTATATGTGTAAAAGGAGAGCTTTAAAAGATTATGAGTCAATTAGAAGAGAAGAAAGACATTATTTTAATCGGCAGTGGTGTCATGAGTGCTACTTTGGGGACGATGATAAAACAACTGAACCCCGGGTGGAATATCAAAGTATTTGAGAAGTTGGAAAGTTCAGGCCAGGAGAGCTCTGATGCATGGAATAATGCCGGAACAGGACACTCCGCCCTATGTGAATTAAACTATACGCCTGAACAGGCTGACGGATCCCTCGACATCAGCAAAGCAGTAAAAATCAACGAACAGTTCCAAATCAGTAAACAGTTCTGGGCTTACCTGGTTGACCAGGGAATGCTTGAAGCTCCTGAGAAGTTTATTAGACAGGTGCCCCACTTAAGTTTTGTCGAGGGCAAAAAGAACGTGGAGTTTTTAAATAAACGTATCGATTCCCTTACAGATAGCCCATTATTTGAAGGTATGGAATTTGCAGATGATTATGAAACATTGAAAGAATGGATTCCTCTGATGATGGAAGGACGGGAGCCTGGTCAAGATATCGCAGCTACTAAAATCGATACAGGTACGGATGTAAATTTCGGTGCGTTGTCACGTAAGTTGTTCTCCCTGCTTGAAGAACAGAATGTAGAAATGAATTACAACCACAGCGTTGAAGATCTGAAGCAGCTGGATAACAACAAATGGCAGGTGACAGTGAAGAATCAAAATACAGGTAAAACTGAATACCATATGAGTGATTTTGTATTTATAGGGGCTGGCGGCAACAGTCTGCCGTTGCTGCAGAAAACAGGAATTGAAGAGTCCAAGAACGTCGGAGGATTCCCTGTAAGCGGTATGTTCCTTGCATGTACCGACGAAGAAGTGATAAACAAGCATAATGCCAAAGTATATGGAAAGGCAAAAGTCGGCGCCCCCCCAATGTCTGTGCCTCATCTTGATACTCGTTATATAGACGGTAAAAGAAGTTTATTATTTGGTCCGTTTGCCGGCTTTTCACCGAAGTTTTTAAAAACGGGCTCCTATTTGGATCTTGTAAACTCCGTCAAGCCATATAACGTCCTTACAATGCTCTCAGCAGGTGCAAAAGAGATGGGTCTGACCAAATATCTGATTCAGCAGCTACTGCTTTCAGATGAAGAGCGTATGAATGATCTCAGAGAGTTTATACCAAATGCCAGAAGCGAAGATTGGGAACTGGTTGTGGCAGGACAGCGTGTGCAAGTCATCAAAGATACTGAAGATAAAGGCAAGGGAACGTTACAGTTCGGCACTGAAGTTATAACGTCATCAGATGGCAGTGTTGCAGCGCTTCTAGGTGCATCGCCAGGTGCATCTGTAGCGGTAGAAGTAATGCTGGACATACTAAAACGATGCTTCCCTGCAGAATATGATCAATGGGAAGATAAGATAAAAGAAATGGTGCCTTCCTATGGTATCAAGTTATCAGAAAACCCGAAAATGTTCGAAGAGATTCATGAAAAGACATCAAAAACGTTAAGATTATCAACTGGTGAAGACAGTGTACTCTTAAGTTAAAAAAGAAGCGATTCAATAGAATCGCTTCTTTTTTATTTAGTATAACTATTTGATAACGCCTGCTCCAAATCGTTTTTTATATCTTCGTAAGACTCTATTCCGACAGAGAGGCGTATTAACTGTTGATCGATACCCCGTGCTTCCAGTTCTTCTGTAGGCATGTCGGCATGGGTTTGGGTGTAAGGGAAAGTAATGAATGTCTCTGTTCCGCCCAGGCTCTCAGCAAATGTACATAATTTAATATTTTCGAGCAGTTTGGCGACACTGTAGCCTTCTTCCAGCCTTAGGCTTAACATACCGGTCTGTCCTGAATATAAGACATCTTTGACAGCGTTATGATCAGTAAAATACTCAGCGAGCTTGCCGGCATTTTCCTGTGCCCTATCCATTCTGAGATGTAATGTCTTTAAACCTCTGATTAATAAATAGCTGTCAATAGGAGACAATGTAGCCCCTATCATATTGTGATGCCCGGCCAGTTTATTGGCGAGATTTTCATCATTCACCGTTACAACGCCACCCAGTACATCGTTATGTCCTCCGATATATTTGGTAGCTGAGTGAATCACTATATCAGCGCCCTGCTTGAGCGGTTGTGATAAATATGGTGTCAGGAAAGTATTATCTATAATGGTAGTAATACCGTTCTCTATGGCGATGTTTATAAGCGAGTCCAAAGGAGCTTTCATCATTGAAGGATTAGTAATAGGTTCTATGAAAAAGGCTTTTGTACTGTTTGTCAGCTGTTCCTTTACTGCATCGACATCAGCGAAATCTACATATTTGAACTTAATGTTGTATTGTTTTGTATAGAAATCGAACAACCTGAATGTCCCGCCGTATAAATCGAAGCTTACCAGAATCTCATCGTCCGGTTTGAAAAGGTTGCATACGAGCTGTACAGCCGCCATTCCACTTGAAGTGCCGAAGGAATGCGTGCCGCCTTCCAACTCTGCGAATGCCTCTTCAAATTGAGATCTTGTCGGATTTTTGGTTCTCGTATAGTCAAACCCTGTCGATTCGCCTAATCCGGGGTGCTGATAAGCAGTAGCCAAGTATATTGGATTTGATGTAGCTCCTGTGTGATCGTTAACTAGTGATAATTGAGAAAGTCTTGTGTCCATTTAATACCTCCAGGTCTGATGGGATTTGATATTAGGATTAATATACAAATGATTCTAATTAAAGTCAATATGGATAAGTGATAATCAATTTAATTATCTGTTGAATTATAGTATAATTAACGGTATGGAAAGAAATAATCAATAATTACACTTATTATTATAACGGTATACATAATTAAATTGCGATAACGCAATTAAAGCCTTTAAATCATAGTTTATAAGATATGATAACGACGGTCGCACTGTCGTTATTGAAACGTTATTGGAGAATTTTCGATGATTTCTTGTTGGTTATTTAAGTGTAATGCCGTTATAATATATATGAATGATTAACCCGGAGGTAATAAGAATGAAAGAACTTAATCAGTCAGTTTATTACACAACTGCACAAGTAACAGAATTAGTTGCCTTATCTGACCAGAATGTCAGAAAGTATGTAAGGTTGCTTGAAGACAGAAAATATGAAGTAGCCAAGGATGAACACAATAGAAGATTGTTCTCAGCGAATGATGTATTAATACTGAGAGAATTGATCAAGAAGGCAAAGAAGCCCGGCTATACTCTTGAGTCTGCTGCCGATGAGATAGTAAATGAAATCGGTGAGATTATATCTGCCACAGGACATAATGTTCCGGCAGGTTCAAATGATAATGATATTAAAGAGATGTTTGCACATGTGATAGAAAGATTAGATGCGATCCAGGATGAGAACAGGGATTTAAAAGATAACATACGGAACCTGGTAGAACGACTGGAGCAGTATGATCAATACGACTCACAACGTTATTTGGAATCACCAGGTTCTGATGATGATCATGTTAGTAATAACGCTATGGAAAATGGTGGAAATCCAACAGTGACAGAGCAAGAAGGAAATATTGAAGGTCATGTTGATGAAAATCATGATGCTGAAGAAACAGATAACGTTATTGGGGACGTTGAAGAAGAAACTTCAGAGACAGAAGAAATTCAGTCAGAAAGAGTCGCAGATGAAGCGCCTTCTGTCAGTGAAAGTTCAGGAGCAAATAATATTGATATGAGTGAATATAGCAGGGGAGAAAATGAATCATCAGAAAAGCGGGATGAAGAAATTCAACAGAAAGACAACCAGTCCGCTAATCAAAATGAAGAAAACAAGGAAGGTTTCTTGAGCAGTCTTTTTAAAATGTTTAAAAAATAACTTCTGTTTTGAAACTGCAAAGGGGAGAGTGGCTTGACGGGTAAACGATGGTTTCAACTTGCCGTTTCGATACTATTCATACTTTTGATTATAGCGTTGTTAATGCAGGCATCAATCATATTTTATCCTTTTACGGCTTTGCTTGATACGTTATTTATACCGTTACTTTTTGGTGGGCTTCTTTACTATATCGCATTGGCGTTTCAGGCTCTTTTAGAAAGAAATGGCTTGAACAGACTATCCAGTATTACAATTATAATACTGATCTTCACATTATCAGCGGGTATTACAGGCTATTTCGCGGTACCTATGATATCGGATGAAAGCCGAAAGCTGATTATGAGGTGGCCGGCATTCCAACAGGAGCTGGAAAGTATGGCCGGGTACATCATTTCACAGAGAGAAGCACTCCCGGATTTCATGACAACCTTCATTGATAATATGATAGGAGTCGTAAGTGATTCTATATCCGGTGCGGTCGCTGACGTGGTGAGCATTGTGACAGATACCGTGGCTACATTATTCATGATTATTATAATCCCGTTTTTCTTATTTTTTATGTTAAAAGATCATGAGAAATTTATACCTGGTACAGCAGGGATATTTTCGGGTGAATTAAGATCATTTGTTATATCGCTGCTGGTGGATATCGATGGAGTTTTAAAAGCGTTTGTCCAGGGGCAATTAATAGCCAGCATCATCAGAGCGTTATTTTTATACATAGGATTTGTTATGATTGATATGGATTACGGTATAATTCTTGTAATTGTAGCGCTGTTTATGAATGTGATACCTTTCATAGGCGGTTTGCTGACATTCATCATCATTACAATTTTTACCCTGGTTCAGTCTCCATCAATGATGATATGGGTAAGTGTTATTTTTCTGGTGAGCTACTATGTCGAAATGAAGTGGATTACTCCGTCTATCGTTACCACCCAGCTGAAGATTCATCCTTTGACGGTTATGACACTGATTGTAGGATCTGCAAACATTGCAGGTTTTTGGGGGGTTATTCTTTCCTTACCGTTATATCTTGTATTACGTGCAGTCATCATCAATATTTATAAATATAGGCGTGAGATAAAAGATACAATGTTAAGTGATACAGTTAAAATTTAAAAAACATCCCGTTCATACATCAGTATGAGCGGGATGTTTTCGTTTGGAGTGCTTGATCATTCAGATTAATGGACATTGCCGCATGTAACTGCAATTAACGCTTTAATAGTATGCATCCTGTTTTCAGCCTGATCAAAGACTTTCGAAGCAGGGCTTCTGAAAACATCATCAGTAACTTCAAGGCCGTCGACATTAAATTTTTCATGGGCAAGTTTGCCCATTTCTGTCGATTTATCATGAATAGCAGGCAGACAGTGTAAGAAGATCGTATCTTTTTTTCCTGTCAAATTCATTAATTCCTGGTTGACCTGATAATCAGCCAGCAGTTTTACTCTTTCATCGAGTGCATCTTCTTCTCCCATTGAACACCATACATCAGTATATACTACATCGCTGTTTACAATGCCTTTTTCAATATTTGACGTAATCAGCAGTTGGCTGCCTGATTCTTTTGCAATATCATATGCAATTTTTTGTACAGATATCGCAGGCTGCAGGGACTCAGGGGCAAGAATATTAATATTTGCACCTAAAATAGCTCCTGTGACCAATAATGAATGAGAGACATTATTTCTGCCATCACCCACAAAAGTGATTGTTTTACCTTTATATGTGCCAAGGTGTTCCTTAATCGTTAAAAAATCTGCAAGCATCTGTGTCGGATGCCATTCATTTGTCAAAGCGTTCCAAATAGGAATGTTTGCATGCTCACCGAGTGATTCAACAGTCTCCTGATGATTGCCTCTGTATGCAATGCCGTCGAACATGGAGCCAAGCACTTTTGCCGTGTCCTCCACCGATTCTTTCGAACCCAGTTGAATATCGTTTTTGTTCAAGTATTCAACATTCGCACCCAGTTTGGTTGCTGCTACTGTAAAAGCAGAACGTGTGCGTGTAGACTGCTTTTCAAAAATCAGTGCAATATGCTTTCCACTCATGAATCGCTGAGGGATACCATGCTTTTCTTTCTTTTTTAAATGTGATGCAAAGTTGATCAAAGTTTCCAAATCATCTTTGGAAAAATCGATTTCCTTTAAAAAGCTTTTTCCATAAAATTTATTGAGCTCTATTTGTTTTGCCGCCCCATGTAACCATCTCCTAAATCGTTAATAAATTACATTATACATAGAAAGCATCATACTGTAAATAAATACTTAAAAATATGTATAAATATTCTCCTCGTGCAATTAGATGAGAAATAATCCGATGACAGGCAAAATAAAAAGCACAGCCTGATCATGCTGTGCTTTCCTTATTCCTCTGACATGTCCAGACTATGTAAGTCGTGATATCTTCTGCGGGATTCCACCATCATCTGCTCCATAGTATCAATATCCTCATCCTCAATGGCTGTAGATAACTTGTCGAGCTGCAATTTAAACTCATCAATATGTTTTTGAAGGTAATCCTTATTCATCACAAACAGTTCCGGCCACAGCTTATCATTGATATTGGTGATTCTGGTCAGGTCCCGGTAGCTGTCTCCGGTGTATTGTTTAGTATTACGGTTTATATCATCACTATTGATTAATGAAATCGCGATGACGTGTGCGAGCTGGCTCGTGAAGCCTATCACTTCATCATGAAATTCCGGAGAAATTTCTGTAATGTTGCTGAAACCGATAAGTGTAAGAAAATCTTTCATCCACTTTATATTTTCCGGCTTATTTCTTTTGGTCGGTGTAATCAGGTAGTTGGCACCGATGAAAACTTCGCTGCTGGCATACTTTAACCCGCGATTTTCACGGCCGGCCATCGGGTGGCCAAATATGAAATCAACTTTTGGAGGCAGTTTATTTTCTATTTCTTCAATGACTTTCCGTTTAACACCGGTGACATCATTGATAATCGTGTTTTCCTGGAAAAGTGAATAATACTGTTCGATAATGTTCACAATGACTTTAGGATAGACGGCAAAAAGGATAAATTTTGCTTTGGGGATGATATCTTTTGGATCGGTATATCCTTTCTTTATCAGACCCTGCTTCTCTGCTGTTCTGAGCGCTTCCTCATTCACGTCTATGGCATATACATCATGTCCTTTTGTATTCTTTTGTATGGCCTGCGCAAATGAGCCGCCGATATTACCAAGGCCGATGATGACTATATTCATGTAATTCCTCCAATATGATTATACTTTTGAGTATATATCTAAAGTAAATAAACGACAAGATTTTTAAAAGTCTGAACATTTTAATATA
>DEQG01000078.1:0-614 GCA_002360325.1 Salinicoccus sp. UBA3372
GACGTATTGAGCGGACTGGATACGGTGAAAATCTGTACCGCCTACGAAATTGACGGTAAGGAAATTACAGAATATCCGGCAACTTTAAGTGCATTGAACCGTGCAAAACCGGTTTATAAGGAACTTCCGGGCTGGAAAGAAGACATCACAGGTGTGAAGCACCTCGATGAACTGCCTGAAAATGCTCTGAATTACTTGCGTGAAATTGAAAGATTATGTGACGTCAACGTCTCAATCTTCAGTGTCGGTCCCGACCGCAACCAGACAAATTTATTAAAAGACTTCTGGGCATAGATAGAATTTGAATTGATGAAACCGCTGCAACCTTCGGGTTGTGGCGGTTTTTTGATGGGAAGTGCGAGCTGAAAACTGAGGTGCGATAAACTGCGCCTTATTTAACAGCTGGCAGCAATATCGGCATGGGCAGCCTGAACACATGGATGACGTGCTCCGCCCGCCCCTCCTCTCTCAAATAAAAGACCTTCTTAAATTCAACTCACGCAATAAAATTCACTTCGGATAAAAAACTTTCATAAATAAGTTGAAATTAAAAATGTTCTCATGGTATACTATATCTTGTGCCATATCCCACATGGCCCGTTGGTCAAGCGGTT
>DEQG01000078.1:738-3098 GCA_002360325.1 Salinicoccus sp. UBA3372
GTTCAATTCCCGTCAGGACCGTCATCTAAAAGTCATCAACATCTTTGTTGGTGACTTTTTTGCAGTCTCGAAACTGTAGGATAATGGATAATTTTGCTCAAAAATGATACATTAAACTTGGGTTATTATAATATTTGATTATAATTATGAACGAAATTTATACAGAATGGACGAGAAAAGTGAGGGAAGATAATGGCTAAGAAAATTGTAGTAGTCGATGATGAACGACCGATTGCAGATATATTGGAATTTAATCTGGAAAAAGAGGGTTATGAAGTTCACAGTGCTTATGATGGCAACGATGCCCTGGAACTCATACTGGAAGTTGTGCCTGACATAGTGCTGCTGGATATCATGCTTCCGGGAATGGACGGTATGGAAGTATGCCGTGAAGTGAGAAAGAAGTATGATATGCCTATCATCATGCTCACAGCCAAAGATTCAGAAATCGATAAGGTGCTGGGACTGGAGCTTGGAGCGGACGACTATGTAACCAAACCATTCTCTACCAGAGAACTGATTGCCAGAGTAAAAGCGAATCTGCGCCGCAATACTGCTCAGGCAAAGCAGGAAGAAGAACCGGATAATAATAATATACAAATAAAAAATATTACGATCATACCGGATTCCTATGCGATTAAAAAGAATGGTGAAAGCATAGATCTGACACATCGGGAATTCGAACTGTTTCACTATTTGACCAAACATATTTCACAAGTGATGACACGCGAACATTTGCTTGAGACAGTGTGGGGTTATGACTATTTCGGCGATGTGCGGACTGTGGATGTTACTGTACGGCGTCTGCGGGAGAAGATCGAAGATGATCCATCTCATCCCGAATATTTAATGACACGTCGTGGTGTGGGGTATTTCATCCAGGGCGACGAATAAAGGGGCATTTTATATATGAAGCAGTTTTTAAGAAATCTGCAATCCTTGCATATTAAATTAGTGATTATATATGTGCTCCTGATTGTCATTGGGATGCAGATTATAGGCTTATATTTCACAAACACGCTTGAACGTGAACTCACTGAGAACTTTCAGGATAATATTGAAACTCAGGTCGATCTGATCGATACCCGGGTTAAAGAATTACATACAGAGTATGCCGATGATCAAGAAGGCATGAATGAGGAAGTTCAAAGTTTGCTGACGGAGTTCGGAAACCGTCCTGAAATTGAAGAGATACGTTTTGTGAATACCGACAATATTTTGATCGGTACCAGCCGTATTTCCAATGAACCGAACATCGGTTCACGTATCAATCAGCCATTGACAGAAGAAGCAATCACGACAGGTTCGAGGAATGAAGAGATATTCGTTAACGTAAATCAGGATAATCAGCGCACATGGCTGCTCAATCACCCGGTAGTCAATGAAGAACAAGTGCTGGGTGCTATTTATGTTGCGTCGAATATTGAAACGGTCTATCAGCAGCTGGAAGCCATCAACAATACTTTCATCATAGCGACGATCATTTCCCTGATCATTACAAGCATCCTCGGGATCTTTATTGCGCGGACGATTACCAAGCCGATTACGGATATGAGAAACCAGGCGCTGTTAATGTCCGAAGGTGACTATACTTCCAGAGTTAAAATATACAGTAATGATGAAATCGGCGAACTTGCCGGCTCATTCAACATTTTATCAAAACGTGTGCAGGAAGCTCAGGCAAACACCGAGAGTGAAAGAAAACGTCTGGATTCGGTCATCACGAACATGTCCGAAGGTGTCATCGCAACGGACCGTAAAGGCCGCATCACAGTAGTGAACGATATGGCACTGGACATGCTGGGCATTTCGAAAGATACGAATGTTCACGGTAAAAATATGCTTGAAATATTACAACTGGACGGCGAGATGACGCTGGAGGACATCCAGGAAATCAATGAAAGTCAGCTGTTGTTTACGGATGCCGACTACGAAGCGGCCATCCGTGTGAATTTCTCGACGATATTCAAAGATACAGGGTTTATGAATGGTTATATCGCGGTGCTTCATGACGTGACGGAGCAGGAGAAAATCGACAGCGAGCGCCGTGAATTCGTTGCGAATGTATCACATGAACTGCGTACGCCGCTCACTTCGATGCGCAGCTATATAGAGGCACTGCAGGAAGGTGCCTGGGAAGATACGACACTGGCGCCGCGTTTCTTAAGCGTGACGCGGGACGAGACGGACCGGATGATCCGTCTGGTTGAAGATCTGCTGCAGCTTTCAAGAATGGATAATGCAGCCGAGGAGATCAATAAAGAAATTGTCGACTTCAATCTGTTTTTAAACAGGATTATCGACCGCTTTGAAATGACGCATAAAGGCGAAGTGGAGTTTATTAGAAATATACCTGAAAC
>DEQG01000065.1:0-35862 GCA_002360325.1 Salinicoccus sp. UBA3372
GCCATAAATGATGCTGAGTAAAGCAATGTACTATGTTTTTTATAGAATGGAATCTTTTTTTCTTTTGTGCTTTCTTCAGTTACAGATGTTCTGATTGCTTTTTCAGGTACCACTTCCAAGTTTTCAAATGCCCCTGCTTTCTCGAGCTCTTTGACGCTTGCTTCACCATATACTGAAATTTTAGATGCGCCGAAATTGACTTTAGCATCGTGAACTTTTGGTAATTTCCTGACATTGTTTTCAAATTTTCCAGCGCAGTTGGCACAGGAAAAGCCCTCGACACGATAGGTGGTCATCTCTTCATCCAAGTCTTTCAAAAGTTGTTCAGACATGGGTTTTCACTTCTTCCCTGTGAGTCAATGCTATCATCATAATCTGTCTGATATGGTCATCATCAAGTGAATAAAAAGCGAGTTTGCCCTCTTTTCTGAACTTGACGATACCCTGTTTATTGAGTGTGCGGAGATGATGGGAAGTATTCGCGATTGAGGCATTGATAATATTGGCGATATCACATACACAAAGTTCCTCTTCCTGACCCAAAGCATATGTAATCTTGGCCCTCGTTTCATCAGCAATCGCCTTTAGAAGTTTTGAAACCCCGCTGATATCTACTTTTTCCATGTCCTCCTTTATTTTATTGACCTTCTCTTTGTCATAAAAAAATATTTCACAAGTATCTTGTTTATTCATTAAAATCAGCCTTTCATTCAAATATTCATTTGAATATAGTATAAACATTTGGCATCTTTTATTCAAGTAGCTGTTTTAATGAGGTGTGTCTGTATAGATAGCAGTCAATCTGCAACCAATAAAAATCGAACGATCCGGAAAATCGAATCGTTCGATAGAAAAACTTCCAGTTTTCCAGATTTTATTTTTCATTCAATTTCGCATTGATTCTTCTGCTGTCGAGAACAGACAGTAGATAAAACACAAGAAAGATGATGAGCATGATAACAAATGTCGCCACGGCATAGAAGATAATATCTGCAGTATTGAGTGCTATCCATCCATTGAAAACTGCAATGGCGGTAAACGCGATGATGCCTGTCCCGAACTGGACGACGGTAACAAGAGAACTTGTTATATTTGTATAGTACAACGCAGATGCAACACCTATGAATGCAGATGCTATCCATACTGAAATTATTTCTTTGGGCGTAACTTCTAGAACAGCACCGGTTACGCCATTCAGCAGATAGATAAAACTCCCGAGACCTATGGAAATTGCGACACTTTTTAACAAATTGTTCAACATCATATTCCCAGCCTTTCTTTTAATATTGATACGTAGCGTCTTGAAATATTCATTTTATTACCGTTTTTCATACGCGCGGTAAGGTTGCCGGAAAAAGACGGCTCCACACGTTCAATCATCTGGATGTTCAGCATCCCTGATCTTGATACTTTCAAAAATGTCTCTGATTTCAAATCCTCCATTAAAGTACTCAAAGTTTTCGTTGTGACAATGTCATCGGCCTTCGTATAAATCGTCAGTGTCTTGTCCTGGACCTCGGCACAAATGATATCGGATCTCTGTATCATCAGAAATTCTTCATCCGAGCGGATGGCAAGGCTTTCTTTGTCAGTCGTGAAATGGTCTATGAAAGATAAGACACGCGCGCCGATCGTGGTAGTCTTAGCATGAATTTTGATTTCATCATCATTTAATTGTTCATTTATAATTAATTCCGTCTTCATGAAAATCCCCCTTGACAGTTAACTTATTCTGCATATAAGCCCGCTAAATTTGCAAGGGTTTTTAATGTGATTGTTGCTGTAAGCTCCGATAAACACCCTACTAGAAATTATCTCCATATACTGCATCTCCTTTGTTTTGCTGCTTACAGTATATAATGGAAAAGCTAGTCTGTCGGCTGTTTTTCCGCAAGAGGTATAAAATTGACCGTAACCGGTAAATATATTCTGTCTGATGAACCTTTTCGGTTTTTCGTGTTTTCTAAGTTGGTTGAACTGGTATATGTATTATGAAGATATTTTTATTAAGGGAATGCTAAGCAGCTGGAATCCAAACTGAATATATTTAAGGAGGGTGCCATGAATATATTAAGAAATAATCAATATTTTCGCTACGGTGACGATGAGTTTCAGGTACATACGAAAAGACCGGGGTTAATCTTTCAGGATTATGACCGTGAGGATTATGCGTTCGGGCTCTCAGCCGTATAGACCATGTGAATCTGGTCAGGGATCACTGCATAGAAATGCATCTGCACCATAATGATGAAATACTGAGCTATCTTTATAAAGTAGAGATGCTCCACCACGATACAGCTGACAATAAAGTGCTCCTCACTCCGAATAAGTTGATGGTCATGAATGCAGGCCATGAATTTTATCATGAAGAATCCACGCCGAACGAAGGTGATGAGATGCTGCAAATATTAATCCGCCCTGATAAAAGCGGATTTGTCATCCGCAGTGCAGTTTTGGAACCGTGAAATCAAGTTTGATTCCGATTGGAATCTGATTGCGGGACTTTCATCAATGGAGCCGCCGATGATTGTGCGGAATGATGTCGCAGTATTGGATATGCACGGAAGTGCGGGTGATGAACTTCGGATACCGGCTGTGAAAGGAATGACGTCCTGGTTATATGTTATGGACGGCAGTATTGAAGTGCTCGGAGAGACGCTTTATAAGGGAGATGCGGTGACGGAAAGTCATGGCCGGTTGAAGACTCTTAAGCTGAGGGAAGATTCGACACTTGTTCTGTTCCTCGTCAATCCTGGTGCAGATATGACACTCAAAGGAAATTTCAGCGGTCACAAACAGAATAATATGAAAAGATATCAAAAAAAGCATCCATAAAATTTCTATGGGTGCTTTATAATGTGTACTTATTTACTTTGAGACAATAAATTACTTTTCAAACACCATTCTTTCATCTCTTGTGTGACTTTCAAATTTAGCGATAATATCATTTTCATCATTTCTAAATTCTATAAGAGGAAGAGTACCCTGTTCTTTATTGTAAAGAACTCCGGAAGTCATTTCTCTGATGGATTTACCCATTCCTTCTAATTTTGATCTATATCCTTTTTCATTAATATCCTCAAATTTATCACTTACGTAAACAATGAGTTCTGTATATTCATCGTTTTGTGCTTCGATTGACTCAATGAATCCATCATTGGTCATTTCATCGTATTTATTTTCTAAAATGGCAATCTGATCATCGGAAGGTTTGTTCTCCGGGTTTGCTGCTTCCTGTGACTCTTCTTTTGATGATTCATCATTTTTAACAGTTTGTTCAGTTTTAGTTTCATCTTCATTTTGTTCTGCAGGCTCATCTGCATTGCCACAAGCTGATAAAAATAAGATTGATGTTAAGGTACTTGTTAGAAACAATTTTTTCATATATAACTCTCTCCCATAAAAATTTAAGTGCATAATAAAATATACCAGCAATCGTATATTTCAACAATGGTTGAGAGAATTATAATCAATTCATAAGAATTACGTCATTTTTATGAGATTTTTTTATTTTGTTCTCTATGTCTCTGGCGTTGCATAAATAATATTGTAATACTACAGTATGGAATATCCAGAATATCGGTTTGAGCACGCTGCCATTGAATCTCACCAATCAGCCGATGGTCAAGGACCAGGCTGTGGAAGCCTGATCGGCATTGGGTGCACCGTATCATAGGCGGCCCTTAACTCGAATCGGCAATGATACTCGAGACTTCTTACGTAATAAATGTATCATTGTACCAAATGGAATACTGAATATTCACACCGTCTTCAAACGTCTTAATCATGTCTGTTTCAACTTTCATCATCAGTCTCTGAATTTTAAATTCATGACCAGATTATATTCGATTTTTGAGGAGGAGTTTACCGTTAAATATCATTTCTGCAATTTTTCAGATCAGGATTTCCGATTTGAAAAGTGTGTAAATCACGTGAATATAGTCTCTGTCTCCCTTCATTTTATCTCGTCTCTCGTCGTATCAATTTTTAGTTTTTTCTTTAGACAGTATATAATTCTTGTACTCTTCAACATCGATACGTTTTGCGATTTCATTTTTCAATCTGCTGATATGGTTCAATCTTGCTATGCTGCTCATAGTATTGTCCGGTCTAAATGTTTTCCACTCGTCCAGTTCTGAAAATAGTTCGTGTACAGTTTTCATTTGATTACCACCCTTTTTATTTTTTCAAATAAAATAGCTCTTCCTGAATTAAGAAGAGCTTAAACGCGGCTTCTTATCATCCAGTTTATATAAACTGTTGGATTTGGCACATCGCTTTTACAAGCTGTTGCCGGAGTTTCACAGGGCCAAGTCCCTTCACTCACTCTTAATAAGAGAACTATTTTATTTAATTGCATTATACTGTTAATTGCTGGTTATTGCATCTTATTTGTTCATTTGATAATTCAGCCGCTCACATTGTAAGGCTTTTACTGACTGGACGCCGCTACTGCAGCCGTGAAATTCGTTTTTCACGACATTATCCTGATCGGAGAACGTGTCTGGACAGTGTCAGCATCAAGAATATTGCGAGTTCTCCCGTCGATGCCGCAGATTCATGAACAAGCATGTCCGTTACAGCAATCCCGTGCTTATTCGCCTCTTCAATGTCGGTATTATTAAAACATGAACCCACGTTTCCAATGACTTTTAAGTTCGTATTCGCTTTGATTACTTCAGCCGGTGCATGCACATTGGTTCAGGCAGTTCTACTGTGCTATAAATTTTTGCCATACTCAATCTGCTTTCTATATATATTTTTTAAATACTATAGCCAAAATTGAAGAATTTAAACGTATAAGCATAATGATATAGAAAAAAGAGTACATTATATGTACTCTCTCAGGCGTTTATACCGGTCTGACTAATACTTCATTTACATTTACATAATCTGGTTGCGTCGCTGCATAAATCACAGCATCAGCAATATTTTCAGGAGTCAGTTTTTTTCTGTTTTCTTCAAACGGGCTATTCTTGCTTAACGGTGTATCCACCATTCCAGGTGAGATGCTGGTTACGCGGACGCCTGTCTGCTCAAGTTCTTTTTCCATGCCCGTACTAATTGCCCTGACAGCAAATTTCGTGCCGCAATATACTGTACAGCGTGGAATAACCTCATAACCGGCATCCGATGCGATATTGATAATGTGTCCTGTGCCCCTTTCTTCCATGGCAGGGAGAACAGAATTAATTCCGTACAATACACCTTTAATATTTAAATCAATCATCATATCCCAGTCTTCTACATCGCCGTCGGTAACAGTGCTGGAACCCATTACTCCGGCACCGTTCACATAAATGTCCACTTGTCCGAATGCCTTTTCAGCTTTTTCAGCAAGCGCCTCGACTTCAGCTCTTTGTGTCATATCTGTTTTAACCGCCAAAGTACGCCCGGTTTCATTGATATTTTCTGTAATTTTATTTAACTTGTCTTCGCTGCGGGCGGCAAGAACCACTTTTGCCCCGTTTTCCACCAGCTTTTCTGCAATCGCAGCACCGATGCCGCTGCTCGCGCCTGTAACAACTGCAACTTTATCTTTTAGATTGTTCATTTGTCAGCCTCCTGAAAGTATTTTTGGTTTATACTAAATTTTTGTTACTGCATTCTCTAAGTTTTCAGTCACATCCAATTGTTCTTCTTTATTTTGGATATGTTCTTCTCCCCAAGATCTCAATGATATTAGTAACGGTTCAAGCTTCTGACCGTAATCAGTCAGTGAATATTCCACTTTTGGCGGTATTTCAGGATAAACTTCACGATGTACAATGTTATCTTGCTCCAATTCTTTCAGTTGAGATGTCAGCATTTTTTTAGTCACTTCCGACATCGCACTCTGCAGCTCACTGAAACGCATCGTTCCATTGTTCATCAAATAAAATAATATAGAAGGTTTCCATTTTCCGGAAATGATATCAAGTGACGCCCGAAGTTCTTTGCACATTTCTCCACGGTATTGATTTGTCATGTAAAATCTCTCCTTTATATTAGTGGGGCGAACCCCCAGTATCAGTAAAGGTAACTTTAAAGTAACCTAGTTTAATTAAAGTGCCTACTTCTCAACAGTAATCTCAAGGAGTATTATAACTCTATAAGCAGGTTGTATTCAACTTAACTGTTTGAAATTTATGTGAAGCACAACAGCTGATTAAAAAAATTAATTTGGAGGAATAATAATGATTAATATAGGTATTGTTACAGGTAGCATACGTGAAACAAGAGTTAACTTGCAGGTTGCGGAATGGGTGAAATCTTTTGCGGATAACAAAGAAATGGAAGAGGTAAATTTTGAGATTCTTGATATTAAGGAAACAGGACTGGCAAATTTCAATGAGACAGTGCCGCCGCTGATGGCAGAAACATATTCAACAGAAGCACAGACGAACTGGTCGGAAAAAGTGAAAAAAATGGACGGTTTTATTTTTATTACACCTGAATACAACAAAAACATCAGTTCTGCGCTTAAAGATCATTTAGATTATTTAGGTAAGGAATGGCATCACAAAGGTGCAGGTATTGTAAGCTATGGTTCTACTTTGGGTATTGCGGCTTCCATCGCACTGCGTTCTACTTTATCAAATTTAAAGCTGGCGGTAGTGGAACCACAGGGTGCATTCAGCTTATTTAACGATTTTGAGAATATGACCACTTTTAAACCGATGACAGTTCATAACGTGAGATTCAGTGAAATGATCGATGATGTTGTAGCCTGGTCTGCTGCATTGAAAACGGTAAGAGAGGGAGCATTGGTTAAATAAGTCAGAATTAATTTTCATATAAGAGAGACGGTGTAAAATTGGAATTGAAGAATAAAAAAATAATCATTATCGGTGGGTCGTCCGGTATCGGATTAGAATCAGCAAAACTGGCGGCAGTTCAAGGAGCAGAGGTGATCATTGCCGGCCGTTCAAATGAAAAATTAAAAAAAGCAAAAGATGACATCAATGCTGAAATTACAACTTACAGTCTGGATTTTTCGAAAGAGAATGAGGTCAAAGAATTTTTTGACGAAATCGGCGAGTTTGACTCCCTGGTTGTGACGGCAGGAATTGCCACATACGGGAACTTTACTGATACCAGCACTGCTGAAGACCGGAAATTATTTGACGGAAAATTCTGGGGACAATATCATTCTGCAAAATATGGAGCGAAAAATATTGCAAAAGACGGAGCCATTATACTCTTTTCGGGTGTTGTCGCTTTTAAGGCAATGGAAGGGGCCTCAGCACTCGGGGCCGTTAATGCGGCCATATCGAGCCTCGGCCGGACATTGGCTTTAGAACTTGCACCGGTTCGTGTGAATGTCATTTCGCCAGGAGTAGTTGATACGCCTTCACGTTATGACATGACTGAAGAAGAGCGGAAGGAATTTTATGACAGTGTTTCAGGAAACTTGCCGTTAAACCGTGTAGGACAACCGAAAGATGTGGCAGAAAGTGTTATTTATCTATTGCGTAATAACTTTTCTACTGGAGAAATTCTACATGTCGAGGGCGGGCATCGATTAGTATAAAAGAAAAAAATTGAAATAAACATGTATGAAGCCCCCGAAATTAGATTTTTGGGGGCGATATATTGTCTGTTTTCTTTTATGTACAAAACTTAACTCAGTTGTTACAAATAGTGTATACAACTTAAAAATAAAACGGATAAGAGGAGTATTTAAATGTTTAATAATATAAAACGGCCGATGGAAATTGGTCTGTCTTCATTTGCAGAAACACCGCCGGATGTTCACACTGGGAAATCAATCAGCCACGCAGAACGTCTGAGGAATATAATAGAAGAAGTTGAATTGGCAGATCAGGTGGGTCTTGATGTATACGGTGTCGGAGAACACCACCGTGCAGATTATGCATCATCAAGACCTGCGACAGTGCTGGCAGCTGCTGCAACGCAAACAAAAAATATCAAACTGACCAGTGCGGTAACCGTTCTTTCATCAGAAGACCCGGTACGTGTGTATCAAGAATATGCAACAATTGATGCTTTATCTAATGGTCGTGCTGAAATCATGGCAGGCAGGGGTTCATATATTGAGTCATTCCCGCTGTATGGTTATAACTTGAACGATTATAATGAATTGTTTGAAGAAAAATTAGATTTGCTGCTGAAACTTCAAAAGAATGAAAAGATCACATGGGAGGGACACCACAGACCTTCTATTTATAACAGAGGTGTCTATCCGCGACCTGTTCAAAATGAAATACCGGTAACAATCGCAAGCGGCGGAACGCCGGAATCAGTGGCCCGTGCCGGAGTACTCGGTTTGCCTTTAATATTGGCAATTGTAGGGGGCAGACCGTTGAATTTTCAAAACCAGGTTAATCTTTATTATCGTGCAGCTGAAGAAGCGGGACATGACATTTCAAAATTATATGTCGGCTCTCATTCTCATGGTTTTATCGGAGACAATTTAAACGAAGCAGTAGAAAAATATTTCCCTTCCACCCAAAATCGAATGAATACGCTAAGCCGGGAGAGAGGATGGGGCCAATTTACAAGAGAATCCTATGATTTTGCAAGAAGCTCAGAAGGTGCATTGTACGTCGGTGATCCTAAAACAGTCGCGGAAAAAATCATCTTCCTGCGTAAACATGTCGGAATCACCCGCTTTATGCACCACGTGCCAATGGGCGCAATGCCGCATGAAGATGTAATGCGTTCAATTGAGCTGTTGGGGAAAGAAGTAGCGCCAATTGTCCGGGAGGAAATTTCCCGTTGGGAAAAAGAAGAAGGACTCTTATAAAATGAAAAACCCGTATTCTTTGGAGAAATTCCAAAAAATACGGGTTTGTTTTATATCAAATTAAAATTTAGATTTTACCACCAGTTATTTGCTTCACGGAATTGGATTGCCTTGTCGATTGAACCGTAACGCTCTTTAGCATAGTTCAGCATACCTGAAGTCTGTTGTTCAACAGAACCGGTACCCCATGATTCTTTCGTCTGACCTAATCCCTGGTAGCCGTTTGGACTTACTGCATTCGGGTTACCGCCTGATTCCGGTACTACAATTGAATTCCACATAGCTTCAGTTCCGCCAGCAGCTATGAATTGTGACTTAGTCGAACCGCCAGTTGACTGCTGTGTTTTTTCAGCTGGTGGCTGAACTGATGCAGTTTGTTCATTTTGTGTTTCTTCCTGTACTGACGGAGCTTCTTGTGTGTTTTGTACAGGCTGCTGTACTTCTTCAGTGTAGTTATTGTACTGAACGTTTTCATTTTGTGTTTCTTCCTGTACTGACGGAGCTTCTTTTTCTACTGCAGGAGTTTGTGCCTGTGCTTCGCCAGATCCGCTGTAAGCCCATGAATAGTTAGTACCGTCTGATTCGAAGTCGTAATTAAAGTTTTCGTGATCGAAGTTATAATCATAAGAACCTTCGTGTATAGCAGATGCATTCAGTACTTCCGGGTTGTTTTGAGCTGTATGAGCAAGCTCTGCTTTGTCTATTGATGAAGCTTCTGCATCCTGACCTGCTGCAATTCCTGTTACGCCTAAACCTAATACTAAGGTTGTAGTAAATATTGTTTTCTTCATAAAATTTCTTCCTCCAAAATATATATATTATAAAAAGTATTTTTTTCTCTCTAAAGCAAACTAAGTTTCGTAAGTTTTTTGTGTTCCAAGACAGTTACCAATGTAACACAAATATATTTTACATGTGTTACAGCTCAATAATAATAAAGTTACAATTAATATCGGGAATGTAATAATGTCATCTGACTGTATTAATTCTGACTATTGTCACTAAATAGACACATTTATGTAATATAAAGAAGCTATTGACATATAAATAAGCCCAATCAGCTGAATTTAACTGATCGGGCCTGTTTATTTTCATTATTATTGTATTCGGGTATTTTCCAGTCTTTCATTCTGATTTCTTTTAAATAACCTATTGATAATACTAAACTTACATTTAGAGAGCAATTTGATATTTTGAAATAAATTTATAATAAGTGATGCAGAGTATTATATATCAAAAATAATATCATAATAAGAAAAGTATATAAAAAGAGTCTGTTTTATTTAAAACAGACTCTTTAAAAATTTAGTTTTCAAACTTAGACATTTTATTCGTTTTTTCTTCATATCTAGGGAATTTCTCTTTCAGCCATAATACTAATAAGACTAGCAGATATGCGCCTGCAGTTATTGCTAGCAATGTATAAATTACTGTACTGAATTCCAAGTTAAATGCCTGGTCGAATATCGCATCTTTAAAACCGGACACGACGAATGCCATCGGCAGGAATCCAAAAAGTGTCTGATAGAAATTATTAGCAGTTTCAATCGGGAAAGTTCCGCCGCTTGATGATAATTGTACAATAAGCAGAACAATACCTAAAAACTTACCGAAGTTGCCAAATATCATTACCAATAATCCAATGATAGTGATGGACACAAGTGACCACACAAGCATCGCCAGATAAAATCTCCAGTGACTGGCAATTTCAATCTGCATAATCCATACAATTGCGGCATACAGCAGTGTCGTAATGATTATTGAGTGAGATAAAAATAACAAACCGCGGCTTAGCCACTGGTTGAATACGTGTTTTTTATCTTCAAATATTTTATTCATCGGGTAAACAACATTAAATGTAATGGCACCGATAAACAAACTGACAGCAATAATCAGCGGAGCAAAGCCCTGGGCGTAGTTTTGAGTATCTACCATAGATTCAATTTCCAGGTTAACCGGGCTGGCGATAGCTTCCGCCCCTTCTTCGCTGAATACAATATCCTGTTCTTCCAGTTCTGTGAGTAATTCATTGAATCTGGTATCAACTTCTGTAAGCGCTTCTGCCATCTCGGAAGAACCTACTTTAAGTTCATCGATGCCACCGTTCATTTGTGTTATACCGGCATTTAATTCAGAAGCTCCTCCGGCAAGCTCTGTGCTGGCTTGATTTAGCTCTCCTGCACCGTTCTCAAGCTCTGATTGAGCACCTTGGACTGGCTGTGCATAGTTCCCTATCATAGGTGCTAATTGGCTCAGCTGATTTGTAAACTGCTGTTCACCGTTGTGAAGTGTATTTGCTCCTTCACTGAGCTGGGCAGCACCATTATCAAGGCTTCCCGCTCCTTCGCTTAACTGAGTCGAGCTGTCCTGCAGCTGGCCAAGACCATTGTCCAGTTCTACAGCTCCGTCTTTAAGTTCAGTGATGGCAGACTGTGCATCATCACTCTGACTGGAAATATCGTCTAATTCGCTGAGAAGTGTTTCAGTATATGTCGCTGTGATTTCTTCTTGTACGTTTTCGACTAAAATCGAACCGACCTGTTCAGACATTACCGACCCGATAAAATTATATCCTGGGTTTGTCTTCAGTGTAAGGTTTACATTATCTGGTGAATCAGTTAAAAATGTCATGGCATTATCTGACGCTTCAGCAGGAATTAACAGGTAACCATATGATTCACCATTTTTAAGAGCTGTTTCTGCTTCCTCCAGATCTGAAAATTGCCAATCTAACTCATTGTTATTTTTCAGCTCTTTCTCAAATTCTTTCCCGAGTTCTATATCCTCATTACCAGCATCTTCGTTTACTATATGAAATTGCATATCGCCTGTGCGGTCGTACGGGTTCCACATCGCACCTAGAAATGTAACTGCATATATAACTGGCAGTAATGCGATGACAGTCAGGGAAATTAATAACAACGGTTTCTTAAATATAAATTTTAAATCTTGCAACATTTAATTATCCTTCCTCTTTTTTTGTGTTAAAGTTATCGTACACCATGTACAATAAACTATTATATAAGCCCTCAAACAAACTTCAATGGTTGATATGTGCCGTTATGTAGGTTAAACGACACTATCGTAAGAAAGGTTGGTTATTTTTGAAAAAAGATTTAAGAGTTCAGAAGACATTACACGCAATAGACCAGGCAATCATTGCTTTACTGCAGAAAAAGTCGTTTGAAAGTATCACTATACAGGACATCAGCAATGAAGCAATGATTAACCGGGGGACTTTTTACAGCTACTACAAAGATAAATATGAATTAATCGAAAGTTATCAGGAATCTATGATGTCCGATATAGAACAGCTGCTCTATAAAAATATTACCGGCAGCAGTTTTAAGGACGTTGACGAACGGCACCTTCAGGAAACGATTCTGCAGATGTTCCAATATCTTAAAGACAACCGGACACGCGTGCTTGTCATCGCGAACAGCCTCGGTTCAGCGTCACTTGCAAAATATTTTTCACAGCATATGTTTGATTTTTATAAAGTGAAAAGCAGAGAGTTTGGTGTTGAATTGGACTCTGAAACATTTACCAATTATTTGATTACTTACATCACTAATGCACATATTGGCATACTTTTAAAATGGCTTAAAGGCGGCTGTGAAGAGTCTATTGACGAGATGGCGCTGTTTATTGAAACATTTACGATAAATGGTGTATTCAAAACTGTCGGGATCTGATTTGCTGATTTAAATGCTTTAACGAAAGATAAAGTCGGTGCATATTTACACTGGTCGAATAATAAAAGTAAAGGATATATGAGCAGGCACAACTAGATATAGTTCATACGACTTCGGAAATTCATTTAAAAACATGTCCTTGGCCGCATGACTCTAAGGTGTCAATACCCTGTGATGATAATAAAATAACATAGAATGCCTGCCTATGCCATCATATGCAGGCATTTTTTAACTATCTGTAATTCTTTTACCTGTCCCGACATCAAAGAAATGTCCTTTATTCATGTCAAATGCAAAGGTCATCTTGTCGCCGGGTTTGTTATGATTACGTGCATCAACTCTTGCGACAATTTCTGTCCCTTCAAGTTCAGAGTAAATCATGAATTCCGAACCAAGCAGTTCGTTGACCCGGACTTCAATATCGAATGTGGATGATGCTTCGGGGTGAGCAAGTTCCTCATACTCCACAACGCTCTCAGGACGGATACCAAATTTAATTTCACTATCTTTGTAGCCGAGATCATTAAGCATATGTCTGTCAGAATCTGGAATTTTAATATTTGTGTTGCCAATTTTCAACTGCTCCCCATCGAATACACAATCAAATATATTCATGGAAGGCGACCCGATGAATTGAGCAGCAAATAAGTTGTCCGGTGTATTGTAGACCTCCTGCGGTGACCCGACCTGCATAATTTCACCATTATTCAAAATAACGATTCTAGTTGCCATGGTCAGCGCCTCGGTCTGATCATGGGTGACATATACGGTTGTCGTTTTCAGACGTTCATGCAGTTTAATAATTTCGGCCCTCATCTGCACGCGCAGTTTGGCGTCGAGATTGGACAGCGGTTCATCCATTAAAAAGACATCTGCTTCCCTGACGATGGCACGCCCCAGAGCAACACGTTGCCTTTGTCCACCGGACAGTGCTTTCGGTTTTCTGTGCAGAAATTCGGTCAGTCCGAGTATTTCCGCTGCCTCTTCAACTTTTTGTTTGATTTCCTGTTTCGGTTTCTTTTTTATCTTCAGACCAAATGCAATATTGTCATATACAGTCATGTGCGGATATAAAGCGTAATTTTGGAATACCATGGCGATATCACGATTTTTAGGAGCCACCCTGTTCATCTTTTTATCATTTATATAAAATTCGCCGTCTGTGATATCTTCCAAACCGGCCATCATCCGGAGAGTGGTTGATTTACCGCAGCCGGATGGTCCGACAAATACTATAAACTCGCCATCTTCAATATCCAGATTAAAATCTTTGACGACGACAGGTCCTGAACTGTCATATTGTTTTTTTATATTTTTCAAATGTAATTGAGCCATGATATTTCTCCTTAATTTTAGTTATTTTTCTTCTCTGTCGCCCAGTATATTTGAACCTTGTATAAAGTATTTCTGGAAAAAGAAGAATAATATGATGACGGGTGCCAATATCAGCAGCGATCCGACCATGAGATAGTTCCACTGTGTCGTGGACTGCTCCTGGAACACCTGAAGACCAAGCTGTAAAGTATAGAGCGACTCATCGTTTAAGTATAACAGCGGACCGAGGAAGTCATTCCAGACGCCGTTGAATGAAAATATTGCTACTGTAAATAAGGCGGGTTTAACCATTGGCAAAGCAATTTTAAAGAAAATTTGAAAATGGTTGGCACCTTCCAATTTAGCTGCTTCAATATAAGTGTCAGGTACACCTTTAAAAAACTGTCTTAACAGGAAGATATTAAAAGCACTCCCCAGAAGATGAGGAATGATTAACGGATAGTATGTGTTCACGAGACCGATCTTCGCAAATATTACATATTGTGGAATTAAAGTGACAAAACCGGGCAGCATCATCGTGGATAAGACTATAATAAAAAGTGTCTTTCTCCCTTTGAACTTTATTTTGGCAAAACCGTAAGCGATAAAGGCATTGACAAATACATTGGCCAGCACGACTATGACTGTAATGACAGACGTATTGAGAAAGTATGTGCCGAAAGGAATGACATTGAATATTTCTATAAAGTTGGAAAATTGTATATCGTCAGGTATAAACGAAAACTCTCCTCGATAAATTTCATCCATTGATTTCAGTGCAATGGAGAGCATCCAAAATAAAGGGGCCATCATGAACAAGCTGCCGGCAATCAACAGCAGAAAATTTATTCCGCGCCAAAATTTCATATTTTTAGAATCATACATATCAATCATCCTCATAGTGAACCCAGTATTTTGAAAATTTAAAGTTAATTAAGGTAAGAATCAGAACGATGATGAACAGAATCCAAGACATTGCCATGGCATAACCCATATCGAATACATTAAATGCTTTAATCCACATATGCAGATTGAAAAACAGCAATGAATTCTCAGGAGAACCGGCACTGTCGGAACTCATAATGTAAGCTTCCTGGAAAATTTGAAACGAACCGATGGTACTCGTTATGACGTCGAAGAAAATAATGGGACTGATCATCGGCAAAGTCACTTTGAAAAACATCTGAACCCTCGATGCACCTTCCATAACTGCTGCTTCATACATTGTTTTGGAGATACCCTGCATAGCAGAAAGATACAACAACATCGCTCCTCCTGCACTCCAGAGTTTCATTAAGATCAATGAAGGCTTGGCCCATGCAGCATCGAACAGCCAATTTGGACCGCTGACACCGAATAAATCGAGGAAACTGTTGATGAGTCCAGTAGAAGGGTCTAATAGCTGCATCCATAAAAGGTATACACCGACTCCGGACAGTATTGCAGGCAGATAAAAGACCGTTCTGAAAAATTTCATCCCCGGTAAATTCTGATTGACCAGTACAGATATAAAGATAGCTGCAATCGTCGTTAACGGCACAGAAAATATGACAAAATAAAGAGTGTTGTAAAGAGAAGTCCAGAACAGACTGTCATGAAAAAACATCTCTTTGTAATTTTGGAACCCGACAAAGTCCATCGTCGAAGTAACATTATAGTTAGTGAAACTCCCATACAGAGAGAAAAGCATCGGGCCGAGAATCAAGCCCAAAAATCCAATTATCCAAGGCAGTATAAACAAATAACCGTATAAATTTTCCTGTTTTTTCATCCCGTCACCTACTTTTCAATTTCCATTAATCTTTCAAGCTCGGTCTGAGCTTCCGATATTCCGTCATCCGTATTTTTGGATCCGGCGACAATACCTTCGAAGATTGGATTTATCGAGTTTATATAATCAGGAGCTCCGCTTGGCTGGGGTGTGAGTATGGTGTCATTCATATTTTCAATCATCATGTTGTATACTTCCTGGTCTTTTTTGTTGAATTCTTCACTGTTTGCGGCATCTTCTCCTGCTTCTTTATGAGCAACTAAATCAAAATTATTTTCTGCCCAGTACAGCTGGGAATCATGATTGGTCAGGAATTCGATAAATTTATATGACGCTTCAGGATTGGCGGCACCTTTCGGCACTTCAGCTACGAAGCCTCCTCCGACAGAAGTGTGACCGTTCCCCGGCTCTTTTTCAGGAATCGGTGCAACTTTAAAATTTAAATCATCTGCGTAGTCCCGCAGCTCAACATAGTAGTTGGCATTTTGAACCATCATTGAAAGACTGCCAGCCATAAAAGGATCTTGCTGGGCATTTTCAAATTGGGAGTTGATTGAATCAAGCTGTTTTTTTCCGTATTTGCTCTGAGTACTAAGTATCCAGTCAAAAGTCTCTTTTACATCGGGAACGTCAATACTGATTTCTCTGTTTTCGGTAACATAATTTTGTCCAAGCGCATTGGTAATCCAAACCGGCGTATCGGCCCCTATCAGAGGATAGAACCCGACACGTTCAAAAGTTTCGTCATCGTCCGACACGATATCCAATTTATCTCCATACTCATCCAACTCTTCCCAGGTGGCAGGATACTGTCCGGCAGGAAGGCCGGCTTCTGTAAGGTGATCATCGTTATAAAAAAGAATCTGAGTATCTGTATTGAAAGGCAGTGCGTATACTTCGTCGTTGTATATAGAGGCTTCCATCATCTGTTCAAAGAACCGCCCTTTCGTATCTTCGGTGACAAACTCAGTAATTGGTTCAATCTGCCCTTTTTCCGCTCTTAGTTTAACTGTGTTGATATCGTTAATGATGACATCCGGTGGATCTCCTGCAGCAATTGAAGCGAGATTTTTCGTCCAGATATCGTTCCATGGCACGTAGGTATGATGAATTTCAATTTCATCCTGGGATTGATTAAAGTCGTCTATAATGTTGTCGATGACGGGCCGGCGGTCTTCAGAACCCCAAAATGTCCAGAAATCGAGAATGACTTTTCCATTTTCTTCTCCGGCTTCCGACACTTTATCGTTTAAGAGGCTGTCAGTACGGGTGGAGTTGACTTTAAAGCCGTCACATGCGGCGAGAAAAATGAGTGTCATAAGCAATGCAACCTTTAAAAATTTCAAAATAAACACCATCCTTTATTTAATTGAACCAAGTTCACAACTCTCAGCCCTTGTCCCCCCAAAGAGTACAAAATATAAAAAAAAGGAGCATTCTCCCAAATCTTGTATAATGGTAATTGTCAAAAGAACCATAAAAAGAATGAAAAAGTGCTCCTTATAACTTATTATATGACAAGAAAGCGTTTTTAGCACTCAAGAAGCGTACAGGAACATGTATCATTGCCGCATCTGCGCTATCAAATCATGGATGCGGGCTACGATTATGAACCGATTTGTACCCAAGTTCTTCAAATGGACCAGCAGTCTGTAATCGCCTATAATCGCACAATAAACCGTAAACCATGAGCTTTAACAGTCATTTCGCACCGACATGTGGGCGTGAATATTGTTCATTTTTGAATTTTTAAAAGGAGCAATTATAAAATTGTTTCATATGAATAGAAAAAAACAATACGGGGCAGCAGGGGAATGCCGGATAGAACGCTACTCTCTTCCTGAAAGCGGAAAACAATTTCTAGGCCAGACACCGCAGAGTTTGTATATAGCGAGATAGAAGATGACAGGTATATAAAAACACTTTGTTTATTGATAATTCTTTAAAGGACCATGCCTTATGCATAAATAGGTTTTAGAGATATGGATTTGCCTTATTAAAAGATCTTTTAATCATTGCTGTAACACTAAGCACATGTGTTAAGTCTGAATTTTCCGGTTATCATTGATTAATCATTACCTGCTACAATAAATATATCAACTAAAATGGAGGAGTTGTGAATATGAAATTTGATAAAATGTTTACAACAATCGATACTCACACTGCAGGAGAACCTCTTCGGATCATCACAAATGGTGTTCCGAAAATTAAAGGTGATACTCAGCTTGAAAAAAGAGCGTACTGTATGGAACATTTGGATGAGTTGAGGCGGGTGCTCATGTATGAACCACGTGGTCATGACGGAATGTATGGTTGCATCATGACTGAACCATCCACTACAGAAGCAGATATCGGTGTTTTATTTATGCATAATGAAGGTTGGAGTACGATGTGTGGACATGGAGTGATTTCTGTTATTACAACACAAATTGAAACTGGCGTTCTAAAGGTGAGTGGTAACAACGGAAAAGTGATTGTAGATTGTCCTGCCGGTCCAGTGACCGCTTACGCAAATATTGAAAGTGGCAAAGTTAAATCTGTCTCGTTTGAAAACGTTCCTTCATTTGTACATACTAAAGATTTTCCGGTTAAAATTGATGACTTTGAATTTAAAATTGATATCGCTTATGGCGGTGCTTTCTATGGTGTGGTCAATACTCAAGATCTTGATATAAAGGCAAAGAAGTTGGATTTGGATGATATGAAAAAATGGGGAACAAAGATTAAAGAATATATAGAGGATAATATTGAAGTAAGACATCCAATCGAAGATATAAATGGAATCTATGGCGTGGTTTTTTCAGAAGAACCAAATGATTCCGCTGCCAATTTACGAAATGTAACCATTTTTGCGGATGAACAGATCGACCGTTCACCATGTGGTTCCGGTACAGCAGCAAGAGCGGCGGTATTATATAAAAACGGAGAATTGAAATTAGGCGAAAGTTTTGTACATGAATCAATAACTGATGAGATATTCATTGGAGAAGTATTTGCTGAAGAAAAAGTTAATGATATCAATGCTATCATCCCTAAAATCACAGGCTCAGCTTACATTACGGGTTTCCATCAGTTTGTGACAAGTGCCGATGATCCATTGAATAAAGGCTTTCTATTAAAGTGATATTTACCGCCCGGAGTTTGGAGGGGAGAACAGATTCCCGTACACTGAGGCTCCGGATGATTACTTAAATACTGAAACAAGAGAAGCACTGAAGAACAATTATATGGAATGGGAAGATATGAAAGTTGTTGAAAGTTCTGAATGGTCAGATCAAAAATGAAGTTTAAATCATACAACTTCAGAGACTCGTCATTATGAACCCTGAGATTTCTGCTTTGCCGAAAATCTCAGGGTTCTATAATTTCCGGATACATAAATTGTTGGAATCCATCATTAATTGAAAAAATATTTCAAAAATATATTAAAAAGTATATTATATACAATCGTTATGTTAACATGTTATGCTGAAAGAATTTTTTAAATATCAATAGAAAGCTGGATTGTATGTCTAATTCGGAATCAATGAATATAAGAAAAAAACTGCCGTTACTTATCGTGTTATTATCAGGTGCTTTCGTCACAATTTTAAATCAGACACTTCTCGGTACAGCCCTTCCGCCGATAATGAACGATCTTAATTTAAGCGGCAGTACCGCTCAGTGGCTGCAGTCTATTTTCATGCTGGTTAACGGGATTATGATTCCTGTAACTGCTTTTTTAATTGATAAATTTACGACGCGCAAACTGTTTTTAACTGCGATGGGTTTATTTACACTCGGTACTTTCATATGTGCCATCGCACCCAGTTTTTCAGTACTTATGGCCGGGCGTGTACTGCAGGCTTCAGGTGCCGGCATCATGATGCCTTTGATGCAGACGATTCTTTTCCTGTCCTTTCCTATTAACAGAAGAGGTACGGCGATGGGTCTGTTCGGCCTGATCATTGCGTTTGCTCCGGCAATCGGACCGAGTCTCTCAGGCTTTCTTGTCGACCAATTCCCTTGGCGCAGCGTGTTTATCGTTGTGCTGCCTATTGCTGTCCTTGATATCATTGCTGCATATTTTCTGCTTAAAAACGTTACAGAACTTAAAAATCCGAAAGTGGATGTTGTGTCCATCATACTTTCCACACTCGGTTTTGGCGGTATCTTATACGGCTTCAGTGTCGCCGGTGATAGCGGCTGGCTCAGCTGGCAGGTGTTGCTGCCTGTAATCGGCGGGGGATTGGTACTCTACTTCTTTATAACGAGACAGTTGAGATTAAAAGAACCGCTGCTCGAGTTCAGAGTGTTTCAGAATAATACATTCAGTCTGGCGACTGCACTCGGCATGGTGGTCTTTGCCGCGATGATCGGGACGAATGTGATACTTCCGCTCTACATGCAGAATATGATCGGTTTTTCAGCACTGGAATCCGGACTTGTTCTGTTACCGGGTGCGATTATCATGGGCTTTTCAAATCCGATTACCGGGTATCTTTTCGACAGGTTCGGGGGTAAGTGGCTTGCAAGAATTGGAATGTTCGTACTTACGGTAACTACTTTTGGATTCACAGACTTGAGTACAGAGACCAATTTCAGCTATTTGGCAACGATGCATGCACTGCGTATGATGTCCATATCCATGGTGATGATGCCGATGACTACACTGGCGCTCAATCAGCTGCCAAATGATTTGATTCCACACGGTACGGCTGTAAACAACACTTTCCGTCAGGTGTCGGGTGCGATTGGTACAGCGATCCTTGTAACGGTCATGAGTATTGCCGCCATCCCGTCTGAAGGTGTTGAAGGATCCATTCACGGTGTGAATATATCCTTTATCGTTGCAGGTGTGGCATCACTCCTCGGCTGTATTCTGTCATTCAGATTGAAAGAAGATGTAAAACCTGGAGATGCGATAAGAGAAAAATAAAAGACAATTAAAAAATCAGTCCGTCATATTAGACGGACTGATTTTTTGTTCAGTCACATATCCACTGGCCGTCTGCTGTAGGCCGGTCAGTTGAATATTTTCTTTTTTGGCGACTTCTTCGATTGTATTTTCAATCAGCGACTGCGCACCGCTGATCAGGTATTTATCTTCTATAATCAGCACAAGGAATTGACCGGCATCAGTGGAAAATTGATTATGAAACTGCTCCGGCAGGGAATCGCAACATAATATGTATAAATAAAAACCTGCAACGTCTGAGATTTTCCAGACATTGCAGGTTTTACTATTATGGAGTGAAATTTTACCACCAGTTATTGTTTTCACGGAATTCAATTGCTTCTTCAACTGAACCATAACGTTCATTTGCATAGTCAATCATGCCTTCAGTCTGTGTTGTAACTGATCCTGTGCCCCAATGCTCTTTAGTCTGACCAAGGCCTTGGTAGCCAAGTGGGTTGACTGCATTTGGGTCACCGCTGGATTCAGGCATTACGATTGAGTTCCACATAGCTTCACTGCCGCCGGCAGCAAGGAACTGCTCTTTAGTAGAGCCGTCAGCTGTTGGTTCTGATTGCTGAGTGCTTTGTTCCGGCTGTTCAACGTTCTGAACAGGTGCAGCTGGCTGTTCCTCTACAGGCTGAGCTTCCTGAGTTTCTTCAATTTCCTGAACTGCAGGCTGTGTTTGTTCTACATTTTCCTGTGCAACCGGCTGTTCTTCAGTCACCAGTGGTGCAGCCTGTTCAGAAGTCTGCTCTGGAGCTTCTGTATTTTCAGCTGACTGTTCAGTATAATCATTGTAAGCCCATGTGTAGTTCACCCCATCAGACTGAAAATCATAGTCTACCTGATCAAGGTTGAAATTATAGTGATACTCGCCCTCATGAAGTGGTGCATTGTTTAATTCTTCTGATTCAGCCTGAGCCATTTCAGCAAGTTCTTGTTTATCAATATTCTGCTCTGAAGCTTCTGCATCATCAGTGACTGCCAAGCCGCCAACACCAAGTCCGAGAGCTAGAGTTGTAGTTAATATTGTTTTCTTCATAATTTAATTCCTCCAAAAAAGCTAACATTATTATTCAGTGATTTTTATTAATCCATGAGATTAAAAATCACTGTAAGCCTTAAATTTCAAGACATGACCTAATGTAACACAGAATTATTCTCAGCAGGTTACAGTGCAATAATAATGAAGTTACAATTATAATGTTGAATGTAATATTGAAATATCACTGTATTATTTCTGAATTCTGCCATTGGAATGACAAAATTCATTGTTTGAAAAGACACAGTTTCATGTAAATTAAAAAACTCCGGATGCTGAGTAGGAACTCAGCATCCGGAGCTTGTATATCTGATCAACTATGATCGTAGTTTATAAATCTTCTTCATCAACACCAGCATTTTTTTGTTTCTGGTATTCCTCTTCTTCTTTTGTAAGGTATTCTTTCATCCGGTGTTTATTTGGAGTGAGTGTCAATCCTAAATATTTACGTTCTTCGTTGGCATCTTTATAAAACGATAATATCATCATGATGATAACAAAGCTGAACGGCAGTGCTGCTATGATTGCTGCAGACTGCAGTGCCTCAAGTCCTGTCTCTCCTCCTGAAAGAAGGAGTACATATGCTATGGATGACAGTGCCACACCCCACACAATTTTAATTTTTGCGGATGGACGCAGTGAACCATGAGACGTCTGCATGCCGAGTACAAATGTTGCTGAATCGGCAGATGTAATAAAGAACGACGAAACCAGAATAACTGCCAAAATAGAAAGCGGAACGCTGATCGGCATTTCATTGAATATGGCGAACAGCTGTATCTCTGGTCCAAGTTCTACGATTTCCGGCACTTTACTCGCCACTTCTATACCTGTTACACCAAAGACGGTGAACCAGATGATGCCAATTGTCGTTGGCACGAGTAGAAGTGCCATGACGAATTCGCGTACTGTCCTTCCTTTTGAAACACGGGCGATAAAAATACCCACGAATGGGCTCCAGCTCAACCACCATGCCCAGTAATAGATTGTCCACGTCTGCAGCCAATCGTTTTTCTGATCGTTCATCGGTGCTGCATCCAGTGTTCTTGCAACAAATGTGTTGATATATTCACCTGCGGCAGTGGGCAGCATATTCAGTATCAGCATCGTAGGACCCAATATAAGAATAGTGATTAATAATATTCCTGCCAGCACCATATTCAAGTTACTCAAATATTTTATGCCTTTACTTAAACCGCTCCAGGCACTTGCCAGGAAGAGGACGGTAACCAGGGCAATGATTATACCTTGAACAGCCAGGTTTATTGGTACGCCGAATAAATAATTCAGTCCGCCGTTGATCTGTGTCGTCCCGACTCCAAGAGATACTGCGACCCCGACCACTGTTGCGAAGACTGTCAGTACATCGATGACAACACCGACAGGTCCGTCAACTCTGTCACCTAAAATCGGACGTAAAGTTTTGGACAGAAGTCCTGACTCCCCTTTTCTGAACTGGAAATAGGCAAGAGCCAGTGCAACTGCACCATACATACCCCAGGCGTGTGCGCCCCAGTGAAAGATGGTTGCCCTGATGGATTCAAGCATTGCTTCCTCTGTTTCAGGATCTGCGGTCGCAGGTGTGAAGAAATGTGCAATCGGCTCAGAAGTACTGTAAAACACGACCCCGATACCCATCCCCGCACTGAACAGCATCGTCAGCCATGAACGCGTGCTGAACTCAGGTACATGATGCGGTTTGCCCAACTTTAATTTACCGATGGGACTGAAAACAAGGAAAATACAAAAGAATAACATGCCGGATGTGATGATCATATAGTACCATCCGAAGTAATTACTCACCCAATTTGATATGGAACCTGCAACCGCTCCGAATTTGTTTGGATTGATTGCGCCGATAATTACAAGCAATGCGACTATAATAACTGAATATATAAATACTCTCGATAACTTTTTGCTGCTTGGATTTGAAGAATCCTTCATTAATTTGCTCCTTAAAATTTTATAAAACATTGAATGGCAGCCAATGTTTTTATTTTCTTCTAAAAGAATAACCTATTGATAATAACAAATATCAACTTAAAGCGCAATTTGACTCCGGGAGAAGATTATTATAGATAACGCGTGGCGTTATTATTGCCGGTCTTATCGAAATAAACACTGCGGCGTAAAGGTTTGGTGACTATCGGCAAGCGTTATAGATTAATACTTTATGTTTTGAAGAAGAAATGAATTTTAAATAAAACAGCAAGGGTTATAAAACGATCATTATTGAGTATAAAAATACTATATTTAATTGAACAATAATCTGTATTTCGGAAGATAAATACATTATAATAAAATGTAAGCGCTTCATTTAAAAGACTTTATTTTATAAAAATATAAAAAACTTTTTGACACTGCATTTTACAATAAAGATTACTGAGTATTGACAATTTTTTGAAACAAGGTAAAATTTCATATAAGAATGTATATAAGGGGGATGTCAAATGAAATTGAACAAGTTTTGGTTACTGGCTGCAATGTTAGTTTTTATGCTGGTACTTGCAGCATGTGGCAACGGAGATGAAGGAGCTGAAGACGGCGCGGAATCTGAAGATGCAGAAACAACAGAAGAAGGCGGAGATGCAGAGGCTGAAGGTGAAACTCCGGACTTCCTGACATTACTTACAGGCGGTACCAGTGGAACGTATTACCCGCTTGGTGGTGAAATGGCGTCGAATATAACGAATGAGGCAGGTATTCAGACAGATGCACTTTCCTCAAACGCTTCAGCAGACAACATAATTGATCTGCAGGGCGGCGAAGCAGACCTTGCAATGGTTCAAACGGACACGATCGCTCAGGCTGTTGAAGGAACAGGCGCATTTGAAGGAGAAGCTGTTGACAACGTATTGGCATTGGGATCACTCTACCCTGAAACAGTACAGATTGTAACGACTGCTGATTCAGGCATCGAGTCTGTTGAAGATCTGGAAGGTCAGACGGTTTCAGTGGGTGCACCGGGATCCGGTACATTCTATAACGCTGAACAGATACTTGAAATCCATGGACTGACTTTAGATGATATTGATGCTCAAAACCTTGACTTCGGTGAGTCAACAGGCGGTATCCAGGATGGAAACATTGATGCAGCGATTATCACAGGTGGTACACCGACAGGTGCTGTAGAAGAATTGACGGCAACGGTTGATGTGAAAATCCTGCCGATCGAACAGGACAAGATTGAAGAACTGATTGAACAGTATCCATTCTATGCCGAAGACACAGTAGCATCCGGCACATATGGTATTGATGAAGATGTCACTACAGTTGCAGTACTTGCAATGATTGCCGTGACGGACAGCTTATCCGACGATGCTGTTTATGACATTACAGCAGCTATTTACGAGAATACAGAATCAATGGCGCACGCAAGAGCTGAAGATATTACAATCGACAGCGCCCTTGATGGTATCGGTGTAGATATGCACCCTGGGGCAGAGAGGTACTTCGATGAGCAGGGCGTAAGCGCAGAGTAGAATACACATTGAATGGAATGACCGGCGGTTGACCACGGGCTCATGTGGCTGACTCCGGTCAATCCTTATTTTCTGAGTGGTTTTATAGCAGTGAAAAATATATTTTTGGATGGATGATACATGAAAAAATTCTTAATGATATTATTACCTGTCATCCTCCTGTTTACAGTATTAATATTTTTATTTATTCCAATTAAACAATCACTTGTATTTTATGATGAAAATACAAATGATATAGAAGCTTATTTGCCGATGGAAAGTCAGGATACTTTTCAGATTATATTCACCCACTCCATTCATTTAACAGATGTGGTGGAAAAATATGTTGTTTTGGATAATCAACATATACAACAGTATGAAATGGTTTATGAAGAGTTTGGCATCGGTATGCCCTCTAATGCACAAGGGGATGAAGAATTCGTCCATGAAGACGGTAAATACCATATAAAGAATATGGAGAATATCTTTCCTGAAATTAAGCTGAGAAATGGTAAGGCAGTTTCAGAACACAGGCTTGTCTGGGGTTCAGATCATGAATATATTACAGAGTTCAATAATTATTTTGAACCGGGAGCCTGGTTTACCATAAAAATTGATAAATTGTCATTATGGCAAATGATACAAGGGGTGAGGGTCCATGAGTGATTCAAAGAAACAAGGACAAAAAGAGCAGGAGCGGCAAGATGAGGAGATAGAAAAGAAACTGGCTGAGGGAGAAGAACTGTCCCAGGAAGAACAGGACAGACTGATGGAAAAGTATGATACCGAATCCAATACAAGAGATCTTACCGGTATCATTGGCACTGTAGTTTTTCTTATACTTATAGCATTTTCATTATTTCAGATATATACAGGAATGTTCGGACAATATACTGCCTATGTACAGCGTACAGTCCACCTGGGCTTTGCTCTTGTACTGATCTTCCTGCTGTTCCCCGCAAAAAGGGGCGGTCCAAAAGGGAAGGTTGCGTGGTATGACTATATACTCGCAGTTTTATCCGTAATCGTAGCTGGATATTGGCCTGTTTATTATGACACTATAGTACAGCAGCTCGGCGGTGTTACCGAAGCTCAGCTGATCATCGGAAGTCTGGCGATTCTGCTTGTTCTCGAAGCTTCCAGAAGAGCTGTGGGTCTGCCTATAGCGATCGTCGCGGGTGCATTTCTGGTTTACGCATACTTTGGACCACAGATGCCGGGTGCATTGGCCCACAGGGGTCTGAGCCTGAACCAGCTGGTGAACTCCATGTTCTTTACAACCGAAGGTATTCTGGGTACACCGTTGCAGGTATCATCTACCTACATATTCTTATTCCTGCTTTTCGGTGCATTTTTGGTACAGACAGGCGTAGGGATGTACTTCAATGATCTGGCACTGGCAATTGCCGGCAGACGGACCGGCGGACCGGCAAAAGTGGCAATTTTCTCAAGCGCCCTTAACGGTACGATTTCCGGGAGTTCGGTTGCAAATACAGTAACGACTGGCTCCTATACAATACCGATGATGAAAAGGCTCGGTTACCGGAAAAATTTTGCCGGTGCCGTTGAGGCTGCTTCTTCTACAGGCGGTCAGATCATGCCGCCGATCATGGGTGCCGCCGCATTCCTGATGGTGGAATTTGCCGGTGAAAGTTACTGGAATATCGCCAAAGCGGCGATGATTCCGGCATTGCTTTACTTCGCCGGAATCTGGATAGTGACACACCTTGAGGCGAAACGGACAAATCTTCACGGATTGCCTAAAGATGAACTTCCGAAATGGAAGGAAGTTCTGAAGAAAATACATTTATTATTGCCGATTTTAGCGATTGTATGGCTGTTGTTCCAAGGTTTCAGTATTGAAAGGACAGCGTTATACGGTATAGCCATTACGATTCTGGTCAGTCTCTTCCGTAAAGATACAAGGATTACACCGAGTAAATTTATCATTGCCTTAACGTCCGGTGCACGTACTGCACTTGGAGTAGCAGCTGCTACGGCGTGTGCGGGTATCATTGTCGGTGTAGTTACAAGAACAGGACTGGGACTTAAGTTTGGTAATATGCTGGTTGACCTTGCCGGTACACTTTCCGTAAACGCAGAAATGCAGCTGATTCTGACGCTTGTGTTTACGATGATTGCATCCATTATTTTAGGTATGGGTTCACCGACAACAGCAAACTATATCATTACTTCAACAATCGCATTGCCGGCTATTTTGGCACTGAATGACCAGTTGGATGTTGCTGTTCCGGTACTGGCGGCACACATGTTTGTATTTTACTTCGGGATTGTGGCGGATATTACACCGCCTGTTGCCCTGGCGGCCTTTGCCGCTACCGGGATATCCGGAGGAGAACCGATGCGTACAGGAGGGAATGCTGTCAAGTTGGCCATTGCCGCATTCATCATTCCATACATGTTTGTACTCCAGCCGCAGATCTTGATGATTGATACGAATGCATTGGAAGTGACATTCATCATAATATCAGCACTGCTGGGTATGATAGCCATCGGGGCGAGCATGGTCGGATATTGGTACAGAAAAATACCATGGTATGTCAGAATCGCAGCATTTATAACAGGGCTGCTGATGATGTATCCAGGAACGTTTTCAGATATCGTCGGCTTCTCAGCCTTCGCACTGCTGATCATTTTACAATTTGTCATTAAAGGCGGTCCGGATATAAAAGATGAAGTTCCGGGCATGAAATAAGAGATTAAAAGAGGCATCTCCAAAATAATGTGGACGCCGTGTCAAGGACACTTTGAAAAAACGTGCTTATATTTATCGGTATCCCCGAATGATGCCAGCCTACTGGTTTGAACGGGCGATAGGAGCCTTTGGACAGGCTATGGGATTGAGTGCAGCAGGCCTGCTCCTGATTCAACTTGCTGATCCGGATGATGAGTCACCTGCGAAAGAAGGTTTCAGGCATAAACAATTGTTTCTTGGCTTGTTCCATTTTGGTAAACAATAGAAATATGATAACCGCAACTTTCAAATCCATATATGAATAAACAGGAATAGTATTCGTTGCATAATGTATTCCCCGGGAAATGTACGACTGACCTTATAAGTATCTAATAAGAAGAAAAACGGTATGCGCATGTGCATACCGTTTTTCTTCTTCTATTTATGTTGCCGGCAGCTCTTTGTTCTTCCATTTGAAATAATTCAATCCAAGGACGATAAAGATGATGATTATACCAGTGATATACGTGAAAGGTTCTGGGACAACCGACAGAATTGCTGCAACAACCAATATAATTCTCGATATGGCATTCAGATGGGTCTTAAAGAACCCCTCGAGGCCTGCACAAAGGGCAACGAGCCCTATCACCGTGGTTATGACAACAATCGCAATGTCAAAGAACCCTGCGAGAGGATATTCACGTGCGTTTGTTGCAAGACCTTCTACATCGACCATGAGAAGCGCCGGTTCATAGATGAAGATGAATGGGATGAGAAAGCCTGCTATGGACAGCTTCAAAGCCTGGAATCCGGTTCTCATCGGATCTCCGCCGGAAATACCTGCACCTGCGAATGCGGCGAGCGCAACAGGCGGGGTAACATTCGCAAAAATCCCAAAATAGAATACAAACATATGTGCAAGCAATACAGGTATGCCGAACTCTGCAAGAGCCGGTGCCGCCATAGTTGCCGTAATGATATATGCAGGTATGGAAGGCAGCCCCATGCCGAGTACCATTGATGCAATCATAGTAAAGAACAATGTCAGGAAGAGCGACCCTGCTCCGACACTTGCGATGGCAGATGTCAGTACGGCACCGAATCCTGTAAGGGACACGACGCCGATAATTACACCGACGACAGCACAGGCGATCATTACAGATAAAGCCTGCTGTGCGCCGTTTGCCATGGCATCAAATATATCCCTGAACGACATACGTGTCGATTTTCTCAGAGTTGCAACAATGATTGTCAGGAATATCGTAAAAATGGCTGCTCTCGGAATTGGCATATTCATAAATAACATGACAATCAGACCTAAAATAGGAATGAGCAAATGTCCTTTTTCAGCAAAAACTTCTTTGACTCTTGGAAGGTCTGCTTTGGGTATACCCTTCAGGTCACGTTTACCTGCACGGTAATGGACCTGCATGATGACTGCAAAATAATACAGTAGTGCAGGGAGAACAGCCGCCAGTGCGATGACTCCATAGTTGATGCCTGTAGTTTCAGCCATGATAAACGCGCTTGCACCCATAATCGGCGGTAAAATCTGTCCGCCGACGGACGCACTGGCTTCAACCGCACCTGCAAAATTTTTGTGGTAACCGACTTTTTTCATCAATGGAATCGTGAAAGCGCCGGTGCTCACAACGTTGGCGACTGCCGCACCATTGATACTGCCCATAAATCCGCTGGATACGACAGCAACCTTTGCCGGGCCGCCTTTGTTGGCTCCGGCCAGTGCCATTGCAAGATCATTAAAGAACTGTCCCATTCCTGACTTTTGTAGAAATGCTCCAAAAAGTATGAACAGGAATATAAAGTTCACAGAGGCTGCAATTGCAGTGGAATATAACCCTTCGGTACTTAAATATAATTGTCCGAATATATCCCCTGTACTGTATGGGCGTGTCAGCATCATATTTGGCAGAAATTCCATATGGCTGATAAAAGGGTAAGCTAAAAATAAAAGGGCAAGAATCGGCAGGATAAGGCCGGTAACTCTTCTTGCAGCTTCAAGTATCAACACTACAGTCAATATGGCCATTGCAATATCCATATTATTAGGAATACCGCCGCGCTCTGTCATAATCGCCTGATACTCTGTAAAAATATAGATTGCAGTATACAGACTCAGTGCGGCTAACACCCAGTCAAGAACTGGAAGTCTTGTCCGGTCCTGCTTTTTAAACATGGGATAGAGCATGTAAACAAGTGCGAGACCGACTGCAACGTGGATGGAACGCTGCTGCAGTGCAGGCATGGGATTGAATACCATATACAGATGGAATAATGAGTACAACACTGCGACAAGAGTGACGATCAAAAAAATAGTTTTATTGTCAAACTGTCTGGTAGTTGAATCTTTATCATATTTCTCCAGGACTTCTTGTGTGTCCGGTGCTGCTGCTGGTTCCTTTGTCATATTAACCCTCCTGTTAATTGCAAAAATAAAGGCCGGTTTTCAATACTGATTTTAACGGAGGTGTTTGATTCAAACATCTCATAAAGTAAATGCTCCTGATCGTTCTGGATGATTTTAGTCTCCACATTTTCTGAAACATTCATATAAAGTTCAGGGTATACATCATCAACCGTGAATTTGACGAAACCGTCCTCTGTAATCTCAGGTGGTTCTTCAGAGTCTGAGGGCACCCCTGCCCCGAATGTCTTAAAATATGTTTCTGTCAGAAGCAGGTGATCTCCCTGAATTTCATATATTTCATACCATTCTTCGTGTTCAATGGAATGAATCCAATGCAATTCAAATGTCCCGGCTTCCAAAAAAACAGGCGCATACCCTTCCGCTTCAATGACAAGAGCAGATTTCGGCCAGATTAAAAATAAGAGGAGCACTGTAACAATGCTCCCGGATACAATCCATTTTATTTTACTGTTCATCATAGAAGCGCTGCGCTCCCGGATGAACATCGATGACCATGCTTTCCATTGAATTTTCTATACTGATGTCAGCAGCTGCCTGGTGTGAGTTTTCAAGAGAATCAAGATTTTCGAATAGATATTTGGTCAAATTATATACATCATCTTCACTGATGTCCTCTCTGACCACTAAAGCATTCATAATGGCCACTGTAGGTACAGCTTCTTCGTTACCATAAGTATCTGCCGGAATTTCAAGAGATTCAAAGTAATCTTCTTCCATATTCTCAACAACGGACGGATCGATGGAAACGACTTTCAGATCAACTGAGTTTTCCAGCTCCATAACAGAAGCGTTGGGCAGTCCGCTTGTCAGGAATGCTGCATCAAGCTGACCGCCTCTCATGGCTTCAGCAGCTTCTGCATAACCAAGGTAATCCACATCCAGGTCATCATATGACATGTCATGTGCGTCGAGTACGGAACGCGTTGCAATTTCTACCCCAGAGTTCTGGTCACCGACGGCAACTCTTTTTCCTGCAAGGTCTTCAACGCTGTCGATGCCTGCCCCCTCAGTAGTGATCAGCTGTACAAAGTTTGGATACAATGCTGCAACCTGCTGTACATTTTCAATCGGTTCGCTGAAGGACTCTTCACCGTTGACCGCCTGAACCAGGGCATCACTCATGACAAATGCCATTTCAACGTTTTCCTGATTCATCAGGTTCAGATTTTCAGCAGATGCCCCTGTCGTTTCTGTTCTGGAGTTCACTCCGAATTCATTGCTGTATCCGTCTGCTAAAGTTGTAGCGATGATATTATACGGTCCTGAAGACCCGCCTGTGGCAATTGTGACGATATTAGTTTCAAGTTCCGCTGAACCGCCGTCTTCCGTAGCTTCATCCGTTTCTTCAGAAGCGCCTTCTTCCTCTGCAGACTCTGATTCTCCGCCTTCATCCCCACAGGCAGCCAAGAATAGACTTGCAGCGAGAATGGCACTTAAATATTTACTGAGTTTCATATTTTTATCCCCCTTTTACTTATTAAGTAAAATTATATCAGAGCCATCGCTAAATGAAAACGCTATCTGTCAGAATAATCAGCAATATCAATGTGTATTAGTACATGAAAACCATACATGCCGGATGTCCGGGAATGTATGGTCCTTAGATATAAGTTATATTTTATTCTTCTATGATTGCGACAGGATTGCATATGCTCGCATCCCGTCCGACGATTCTGAGCGGCGTACAGTAAATTTTCCTGATGGTTTTATTAACAATCGGCTCGAGGTTTACATCTTCATAAATCAATATCGTATCGTTCGGTTTTCCTGGATCGAGAAATGCTTTATGGGTTTTGAAGCCATTGGTCTTCCCAATCGGGATATTTTCGATACTCAGCGTATCGATTGCCACTGCTTTCACTTTTGGCAGCTGTTCCCTGATGTATTCAGCAGCTTCGGGGCTGACTGTTGAAAATCCATCGGAATAGGATTCAAAGTCCTCATTTCTTTTCTTGTGGGCATGAGTGTTAAATATCAGTATATCCGCTTCATGGAGTTGATTGCCGTATGCTTTCAGCTGTTCTACTGTAATCAGGTCGTTTTCTTTTTGAGCGGGTACATCCAGAACTAAAGGATTGTCATACACGAAATTTTCTGCAGGTATACTGTCTATACCGACGCTTTCATCACTGAAATGATGAAAAGGCGCATCTACATGCGTGCCGGCATGTAAATATGTGGTCAGTACACTGCCGTTCCAGTGGTCGCCTTCTTCCTTATTTTCTCTCAATTCGACTTTTACCTCGGGGAGACCCGGAAAAACCGGACTGCCGTCATAAATCGGATAGCCCAGATCAACATACTTTTCTGTCATCATTGATTCCTCGTTTCTTTTAATAGTATTAAAACACTGATGACTGTGCGCAGATTGTTGGATGAAAAGCATCGGCGAATCAGTTTATTTTCTGAAAATTGTGATGTTACAATATGATAACATATGTCATGAAAGCTGTTCCAACAGTAAAAATTAAATTTTATTTCGGCAGAAGAGAATGTATACTGGAATATGAACAGTTAATACTATCCGTAAAGGAAGTTATATAAATGACTAACAGATACAGGCAGGCACAAAGGGCGACGATCATAGGCATAGTCGTCAACATTATTTTGGCGATTATAAAAGGCATCGGCGGAATCATGGGAAACAGCCGTGCGCTTATTGCGGATGCTGTGCATTCCGCCTCGGATGTCATCAGTTCGGTGGCTGTCTTTATCGGTATCAGAGCTGCACAAAAGCCACCCGACAGGGAACACCCATACGGTCACGGTAAATCTGAGAATGTCGCCACATTGATAGTGGCGATTCTGCTGGTCGTCGTCGGTTTTGAAATCATGTATAACTCAATCTCTTCAATCTGGGCTGAAACGGCCAATGAAGTGACATCCATGATGGTGTTTTACATCATTATTTTCTCACTTGTCATCAAAGAAGTGCTTTTCCAGTATAAGTATCGCCTCGGCAGGAAAATCAGCAGTCCCGCATTGATTGCCGACGCCTGGCATCACCGTTCAGATGCCATATCGTCAGCCGTCGCACTGGTCGGTGTGGGCCTGACCATAATCGGTTCCCGTTTTGATATCCCCTATCTTGTTTACTTCGACCCGATTGCCGGTGCGGTCATTGCAATCATCATCATGTACATGGGATTTCAGTTGGCCAAAGAAGCGGTCAGCATGACACTTGAAGTCGTGTTGAATGAAGATGAGACAAGGGACATGATGAACACTGTGAAAGAAATTGAGAAAGTTGTACAGATCGACAGCCTCAGCGCACGTTCACACGGCTCGTACGTCATCGTGGACATAAAGATTTCAGTAGATGCGAATATCACAGTCGAGGAAGGCCACCGGATCGCAAGGAATGTGAAACAGAAGCTCATCAAAGAGCACGATATAGTAAGAGACGTCAATGTCCATGTAAATCCGTATGATTTTGATAATAAGAGCGAAATTTAACGCATAAAGAACAGACGATGAAAATAAAAATCACTTCCACAAATCATTTTTTCTGAGTGTGGAAGTGATTTTTTATTATATTTCCCGATTTTTTGATTCCATCAGTTTATTATAGGATTCCAAATACACTTTCTCTGCATCAGACGCTCTTTCCATTGAATTCATCGCGCGGTGCCAGAATGGATATAGTGCCTCCGGCGCAGTGAGGTCACTGATCTGTGCAATATCCTGATCGGTGAGATGAAGGTTATAAGATGCAACATCTTCATACCATTGCTCTTTATTGCGTGCACCGATAATGACTGAATCAACGTTCGGCATCTCCCGTATCCATGCAAGAACGACCTGCGGTACTGTTGCGTTATGCTTCGATGCGATATCTTTCAGCATATCGACGAGATCATAAAACATTTCTTTATCTTTGATATAGGGTTCCGGCCAGCCTTCACCCTGACGTGTGCCGGGTTCGGCTTTTTGGTTTCTCGAAATTTTTCCTGTAAGCAGCCCCTCACCTAGCGGGGACCAGATTGTATTACCGATGCCAAGTTCCCGCCCTGCCGGCAGCAGTTCATATTCTGCTTCACGTGATTCGGGCGTGTAGTAGATCTGATGAGCGACCGGCGGTGCGAGATTGTTCTCCACAGCATGCGTATGGGTTTTTGCCAGCTGCCAGCCGCTGTAGTTCGAAACACCCCAGTAGCGGATTTTACCCTTTTTGATGAGGTCGTTCATTGCATGGACGGTTTCTTCAACAGACACCTGACCGTCCCATATATGCACATAATATAAATCAAGATAGTCCGTCCCGAGTCTCTGTAACGACTCATCGATGGAAGTTTCGACATTGATCCGGGTCGCTCCGACATCATTCGGGTTATCAGACAGCCTGAAACCTGTTTTGCTCGCAATCGTCATCTCTTTGCGTTTGTTTCTGATTGCTTCTCCAAGCACTTTTTCTGCATCGCCTTTTGCATAAAGGTTCGCAGTATCAAAGTGGTTGATGCCATGATCGAGTGCATAATCCACCATATGATCTGCCGTCTCCTGGTCCATGTCAGCTGCGGGTTCGAATCCTTTAGTGCCGCTGAACGGAATGGTGCCGAGCGCGTATTTGGAAATGTTCAATCCTGAGCTGCCAAGTAATGTGTAGTCCATCATAAATCCCTCCATTACTTATAGATTCCCCGGGAAATAAATGACTAAACCGGAATATTGGAGAGCGCCTGTTCGAGGTCTTCTTTTAAATCTTCAGGATTTTCAAGTCCGATGGACAGACGCAGCAGGTTATCCGGTGCCATCGTCAGTTCTTTTTCAACAGAGGCACGGTGCTCGATATAAGTGTGCGTGCCGCCGAGACTCGTTGCCTGTGTGATGATTTTGACAGTGTTGGCGATTTCCAGTGCATCTTGCTCGCTGCCTTTGACTTTAAAGGACAGCAGGCCCCCGAATCCGTTCATCTGTTTTGCTGCAATGTCATGTCCGGAATGGCTTTTCAGGCCGGGATAATAAACAGCTTCAATCTTCTCGTGTGCTTCCAGGAAGTCAGCAATGATTTTTGCGCTGCTGCACTGCATCGTCACTCTTGCCGACAGGGACTGGACGCCGCGGAGTGCGAGCCAGCAGTCGAATGATGACGGTACGGCTCCTTTGGCATGCTGCCATGTTCTTAAATTTTTAAGCATGTCATTGTCTGCAGCGGCGATGACAGCGCCGAGCAGCAGGTCACTGTGGCCGCCGATATATTTTGTCACTGAATGCAGCGAAAAATCGACGCCGAGTGAGAGCGGCTGCTGCAGGACGGGAGTGGCGGCAGTATTGTCTATTACTGAATATGCGCCGGCTTCGTCGGCCATTTTCGCTACAGCTTCAATATCAATGATTTTAATCTGAGGATTTGAAGGTGTCTCCATCCAGACGAGTCCTGTCGGTGCACTTTCAATTGTGCTTTTCACTTTATCAAGATCTGTCATATCAGCTGTGACGATATCGAACCTTCTGCCGATATCCGTTCCCATCAGCATTGTACGGACGCCGAAGTACATATCGTCAGCCATGACGATCCTTTTGGGCTTTTCTTCCGGCAGTGATTCGATGACTGAGGAGATGGCCGCCATCCCTGATGCATAGGTCACACAGTCATAGCCATTTTCAAGCGAGGTCAGACAATCTTCCAGAGAACGGCGGTTGGGATTATCTCCCCTGCTGTACATGAACCCATCTGTATAAGATCCGTCAGCCGACCTTTCATATGTAGTGGACAGATGAATCGGGGCAGTTACAGCTCCAGTAGT
>DEQG01000065.1:35946-44922 GCA_002360325.1 Salinicoccus sp. UBA3372
TTATTGACAGACTAATCACTAAATTCAAAATAAAAAAGCCTTAAAAAGACTCTTTTATTTTAATATTCCTAAATATTGAGCACCATTCCGGCTTCAGCGAGCTGTATCTCTTCCTTTCCATGCTGTTTGGCACTGTCGAGCAAAGCTTCCAGTGCGCCCCTGTGGGGCAGATTAGTTAAAATAGTCAGGCCCGCATCAGATTTTGCCGCGAGCCGGCCTGCTTCCCCCGCATTCATATGTCCCTCCGATCTAGCATCGAAGCCTTCATAGAAACTGCAGTCTGTGAGCAGCAGATCTGCGCCGAATGCAAACCGGATAAGTCCGGCATTATAGCTTGAGTCCGAAGTGTATACGAGAGTCGAACCTGAATCATCCACTGCTCTCACTGCATAAGTTTCCACCGGATGAGCAGTACGGTGGAAATCAAACTTGAACGGACCGATTTCGAATTTACTGTTCTTCCTGATTGTATGGAATTTGCTGTACTTCGCCTGTTTCAGCAGTTTGACTGCTGCACCGCTGTCCGGGCCATACAGATTCAAATGCTGGCTGCGGTGATTGAACCGCCCTGCCAGCCTGCGTGCCAGCATGAACGCTGCTACATCTGCAGCATGATCATGGTGATAGTGTGTCAATATAATATGGTGGATATCATGGATACCGATGTAATCCTGTACATGTGCTGCTATACCGCTGCCGGTATCAATGAGTACAGTAAATCCATCTTTCTCCAAAAGATAGCCGGAAGTCGCTTCATTATTTTTAGGGAAACTGTTCCACATACCTACGATCGTAATTTTCATGGTATCATCCCCGTTCCGTTTATTATCTATACCCGCATGAGTGCAAGCACAAGCAGAATTTTTATAATTATGCATTGAAGTGCAGATGTTTTCATAAAATAAAAACCTCCTGCAAAGTTCATTACAGGAGGTTCTCGCCCGGATTGATGGTCTTTATTTATCCGAACGGTCATTTTTCATTTTGTCGATTAATTTCTGCATCTCATTGATGTAGTCTTCTTTTGATTCAGTGTTGTCATACTCTTTGATTTCAGGTGCTTTTTGTTCCCCCGGGTGGTGATAATCGTAATTTTGATCACCATCTGGCTGAGTCATTTCCTGGGCTTCTTCCCGTTTCTTCGCATCAATTTCTTTTTGCGTAATGACCTGGCCGTCAGGTGTCATATACTTTTTATGCATATTACGGGTTTCTTTATCTATATAGCTGTAGAAGATCGGGATGACGAACAGTGTGAACACTGTACTGCTCAGCAGTCCGCCGATTACGACAGTACCCATCGGTGCAATCATATCCCCGCCTTCACCGATACCCATGGCAAGCGGAAGCATCCCGAGTGCCGTAGTGAGAACGGTAATGACAATGGGTCTGAAGCGGTGCAGTACACTGAGCTCCAGCGCTTCAAGAGTCGACATGCCTTTTTCTTTCTGCTGGTTTGTATAGTCCACAAGAAGTATGGAGTTATTGACGACTATACCGAGCAGCATTATGATACCGACGAATGAAACGACACTTAACGGACTGTCGGTAATGAATAGCGCAGCCATTACACCGATGATGCTGAGCGGCATGGCAATGATGACTATAAATGGATGTTTGAACGATTCAAACTGTGCAACCATCACAAGATAGATGAATATGATGCCGAGAATTAAAGCGAGGAGCATCTGCGGCAGCGCGTCCGTGAGCATTTCCAGATCTCCGCCTATGGAATAAGATGTTTCATCGCTGTAATCTGCACTTTCCAACAAGTCTTCAACATACGGCCCGGCCTGATTTAAAGACATGCTTGGAGAATAAGTGACTGTCAGTTCACTTGTCTCTTCCGAATCTGCTCTTGTAATCAGAGGGAGCATTTCAGCTTCTTCAAGGTCTGCCACTTCACTGATTTCCACAAATTCACCCTCGGCATTCGGAATTTCGATGCTTTCGAAATTCTCTGCACTTTCAAGAAATGCCGATGGATATTTAACGACAATGGAAAGGAAATCTTCGTTGGTTTCTACAGTTGAAGTTTCTATACCGTTTGAAGCTTCGTACAGTGCCGAACCGATCTGTGCAGGCTGCAGACCGTTTGCTCTTGCAGCTTCCCTGTCGACAACAACCTGCAGTTCTTCAACCATATCTTCACGGGTGGAAGCGACCTCCTCAATCTGACTGTCTGCTTCAAGTTCTTCAATGATGATTTCTTCTGATTCTTCAAGTCTCTCCGAATTGTCATCGGAAATACTGAAAGTCATCGTATTCGGTTCTGAACTCATCCCTGACTGTGACATCGGAATCACATTAATATCCGCCGATTCATCCAGTGATTCGATATCCTGCTCTATACTGCTGATGAAATCATTTGTCGTCACACTGCGTTCGTCGGGACTGACCAGAGTCGCAGTGATATTGGCTTTATTCGTTTCTTCCGACATGGACATCGGCTGTGTGGAACCGATGTTGCTTAAATAAATATCAATTTCAGAATGATCTTCAAGTTCAGCTTCAATACTTTCAACTGTTTCCAAAGTATCCTGGTAGATTGTGCCCTGTTCCTTTTCAACTTCAATAGTAAAGGCACCTTCATCACTTTCAGGCATTAAAGTCATCCCTTTTGTATATATGCCAAAGATGCCGAGCACCATTAACAAGGCAGTGACTAAAAGTACGATGACTCGGTGGTTTAACGTCCAGCGTGAAAATCTCCCTAAAACCTTCATGTAAGATCTTTCGCTTCTGACGGCTTCAAGGTTTTCTTCCGGCGCATCAAGTATGCGGCTCGCAAGCATCGGAACGACTGTCAGAGCGATAAATAATGATGCGAACAAACTGAATACCACAGTAATCGCAAGCGGCGTGAACAGCTGGCCGACGAGGCCGCTGACAAATACGACCGGCAGGAATACGGCACCTGTGGTCAATGTTGCTGCAATGATTGCGGAAGCAACTTCTTTAGTGCCGTCACTTGCTGCTTTTTTAGGATTTTTACCCATCGACAGATGGCGGTATATATTTTCAATGACGACGACCGAGTTATCCACCAGCAGTCCGATACCGAGTGTCAGTCCCCCGAGTGTCATCAGGTTGATGCTGATATCTGTGAAGAATAACAGCGCAAATGTCGTAATTACAGAGAAGGGAATGGCCAAACCTATAATCAAAGGTGCTTTCAGATTTCTGAGGAAAGCAAACAGTATGACCATTGCCAGAATTGCACCTATAATCAGTGCAGTATATACGCTGTCTATGGCAATATCGATGAATTCGCCTTCGTCATACAGTGTTTCGACGTTCAGGTTGCTGAATTCATCTTCTTCTAGTTTTTCATTTAAAACTTCATTGAACTCACTATTGACGTTTGAAGCGTTCGCATCGGATGCCAGCATGACATCAATGGACATTGCATCTTCCTGGTTCAGTCTGGTGATGGAATTGCTGTCCTGGTTTTCAGTGGAAACATCTGCAATTTCATTAAGGGTTAAAGCCTCTCCATCCGGCAGATCGGTAATTACAAGTTCTCTCAGTTCCTCCACCCCGTCGATGGTACTGACTGTCCGTGTGGAGATTGAGTTACCAGCCTCCTCATCGATGATGGTTGCGTTAGGAATGGAGATATCGTTTGCTTCTATAAGCGAAGCGACGTCAGACTGGCTGAGGCCGTATTCGGAAATGGCATCTATATCCAGGTTCACCTGGATCTCTTCAACAACTGAGCCGTTCTCCGTAATTGAAGCGACCCCTTCAATGTTTTCCAGGTCTGAAATCAGATCACGGACCTGGCCCTGATACTCAGCGACATTTTCGCCGCTTGATGACACAGCCATCTGAATACTCGGCATCATGGAAATATCAAATTCCAGGAAGGAAGGGTCCCCGGCCTGGTCAGGCAGATCGGCCGCCTCCATGGCTTTTGTTATATCGTTCTCTACATCATCTATTGTCATATCATAACCAAATTCCAAAATGACCACGGAAGAACTTTCCTGTGACTGTGACTGGATATTAGTCAGGCCGTTGATTGACGAAAGCTCTGATTCAATAGGAATAGTGACATCTTCCTTCACCTCTTCAGGACCTGCGCCCTGGTAAGTGGTTGCTACAGCCGCGATCGGCGGCTGGACGTTCGGCATCAGCTGCAATGGCAGCTGTGTGAGTGAGACACCCCCGAGCAGCATGAGGATAATCATGACTACGACAGTGAATTTAGGACGTCTTATGGAAAAATCCGACAATTTCAAATTATTTTCGCTCCTTGTTTTTTATGTATTTATTAAAAGTAATCAGTTATTTGTTTAACCCAACACCGTGTTGTACAATATTAAATACTACCGATATTATGCTGTTCTATCAACAAACAATCTTTAGCCAAGTGTTGAAAAGAGGGAATTATGTCGAAAATGAGGCGGACAGAAGAGACGAGAAAAAACTTGATTGAGGCGTTCTGGGAGTTATACAGGGAAAAGCCATTAATGAAAATAACAGTCAAAGAAATAACAGATAAAGCAGGCTACAACCGGGGCACATTTTATACGTATTTTTCAGATGTCTATGAAATGCAGGATATACTTAAAAAATCCCTGATACCGGAAAAAGATATGATACTGGATCCGTTGATGTCCCTGGAAAGAAGCGGCGGCAGAGTGTTTGATTCATTCGAAAAAACCAACGTCTATATGCGTGAAAACAAGGAAAGGATAGCTGTGATGATCGGTCCTGAAGGAGATCCGAGCTTTGTCCATGATTTCAAGATGGAGATAAGGAAGATCATCATGAGCTATGTCAATAGTATCGGCATCAAAGAGCCTTGGAAGTTTGAATATATTATAGAATACCAGATTTCTGCGCTGATAGGCATATTCCAATTATGGGTTGAAAAGAACGAAGACATGGATGAATATGAACTGGCCCGGATGATGGAGGTTGTCTCACATAACGGTGTAACCTCGATGATGGAATCCATGCTGAATGATAAATATAAATAAAACACCTCTTTACTTTATATAGTAAGGAGGTGCTTTATCCAGCGGGTGCGAGTTCTTCTATTGACTCGATATCCATATATTCAGGTACGAAATACCGTTTCTCGTATCTGTTGAGTTGGCGCAGAGATCATCAAAGTTCCCTTCGTGCTCTTCATGGTGATTGCCTTGTGTTACAGGCAGCCACGGGGCAGCGGTTGCGTCTGCTTCACCATTTGCGATTGCCTGGAATACTGCTGCAGGAGCCACATCAGTGCCGGTCACTTCTTAAAAATCAGTGTGATGAATTGTATCTGTCATGACCCTGTGTACCATGGCCGTCATTGTATCCTGTGGCGCCTTTACCATTATAATTATGGGACGCTGTTCCTGCCGCTTCTGATGTACTCACGTCATCATCGGGTTTAACTGCATCAGTACTTTCAATAGTGCATGTTTATCCATGTGGAACATCTCCTGGATTAAACTGTGTTCAATTTTCAACAAGAGTATTACATATATTGAAGCAGACACGCAATCAATAACTGTGAAATGTCATTTCGTCCCAAAATTTTTCTTGAATTTAATCTGTTACCAATGAAAATCTCATAATTAATAAGTACAATTGAATAAACTGATTGTTTTATATTAAGTGGCGGGTGAGAATATGACTGAGATCAGACTCAGAAAAGATAGACTGATGATTGATGAGCCGTTGAATATCAAGGTTTACACTTCGGAGCCGGGACAGCTGGTAACGATTCGGATGGAACTTGAGGATGAAGAACAGAAGACGTTCCATTCCTATGGGGATTTCACTTCAGATGAAAGCTATGAAATAGATTTGAATACTGCAGTGCCTGAAAATGGCACTTATCATCAGGCAGATGGCGCAGGCCTCCTCTGGTCGATGATCGGTAAAAAGAACAATAAAGACGATTATTTCGTTAAAAAATCGGATAAAGACCTTGAAGCGACATTGTATGTCATTAAAAATGATGAAATCCAGGCGACAGAAGCCATTACAATCCGGTTTAAAGATGATTCGGTCGAAAAGATTGAGCTTGAGGATTCAGATATAAAAGGAAATTTATATGCGCCGGCAGAACCGGGAAATTATCCTGCGGTCATGCTTTTAAGCGGCTCCGATGGCGGAAATGAGTCACATGCAGCCTCTTTTCTTGCAGGTAAAGGCTATCTGGTGCTCTCATTGTCCTATTTCAATGATGAAGAGCTGAACGAAAACCTGGAAAAGGTGGATCTTGCCTACTTCAAAAGGGCAGCAGATTATTTATCAGACCATCATAAAAGTAACGGCAAAGTTAATCTTGTCGGATACTCGAAAGGTGCGGAACTCGCTTTACTGACCGGCAGTACATTTAACTGTTTTCAATCGATTGTGGCAGGAGCGGCTTCGAACTATATCACCTCCGGAATGAAAGGCGGTATTTTTGCACCGGTGCCGGGTTGGACGCTGGACGGTGAGGCACTGCCTTATTTGAAGATGAAGTTTCCGGTCAGTTTCATGTTTTCGACAATCAAGAATTATATCAGAAAGCGTCCGATGTATTTTCTTGAAATCTGGAAAAAATCTCTGAGCAGAAAAAATGTCTCCGAATACAAAATCAGCGTGGATAAAATTGATGCACCGCTCCTTATCATTTCAGGCGGTGATGACAAGCTGTGGCCGTCTGCGAATTTCAATGAGGAGATTCAAAAAGAGAGAAACAATGAAAATGATGTTTATCTGTCATATAAGAAGGCGGGGCACTTTATTTCTTTCCCTTACAGCTTTTATCAATCGCCCGCAAATGTCCATATGGACCTTGACGGTATGATCATTGATTTTGGCGGTACAAAATATGAAAATGCCCAGGCGGCGGAAGACTCTCTGGCAAAAATTCTCGCATTCCTCGACAATAATAATTGAGATGGCGTGCGACTAATAAAAACAGGCGGGCTTTATGAGACCCGCCTGTTTTTCATGACAGCTGCTGCTTGAAAATTTTATCGTAATACGCAAGTGTGAACGTCGCATAATACGGAACTAAAGGTGTTTGTGTCAGTTCATCCTTCCATGCTTTTTCAAAAGCATTGTCGATATTATAATTTAAAACTGTTTCATAGTAAGCCGGATTATACACTTTGCTTAAAATATGGGGGTTGTCACTGATGATTACAGTCATCACGGTTTTGAACGTGTCATTGAACTCTCCTGTATTTTCCTCGATCAGCTGAAGGAACGGTTCCATACCTTTGGTGAATGCGAGAATTTTATTTCTGACTGCAATATTGATGTTTTCCATTTCCTCAGGAAGCTGTAATTCATAAAAATTGATTTCATTCTTATTTAAAGTGAAATTGTCCAGCACTTCCTGTTCTGTCGGATAATGAGGTGTATCCCCTTCTGTAAAAATTCCGTGTGTACTTTGTATCAATGATAATTTCAGCAATTCCACCTTTATGAATGTACGGCATAATTCGACGACGGACAGATGGTTGAATCCTTCGTCTTTATAAGTTGTCTGAATCTCTTCGAAATGGGCAGTTTCATTGTCCATCATGCCGGGCAGATAACGGGAACGTATGATAAAACTTCTGTAATCCTCTGCTGCAAGCAGTCTCTCTTTTGTCTTCTTATAACTGTCCATTTAAACTCCCCCATTTTTAAGTATCATTGCCAGTATTCTAACACACCTTTTCAAAACGTATTGAAAATTAAATTCTGTATATCTTTTAAAATTAACTAATTATTAGGCAAAGTACTAATATTGCGTGTAATCTTTGGCGAGAGGGTTAATTTATTTATTTTAATGCATTTTATAAAAGGAGTGTATATAATTAATTTGAAGTGGAGTTTGTAAATGTTATATTAGCATTGTAAAAATAAAGTTAAGCTTCTCAAGTACCAAAGTGGAGGTATTTAAATGGAACTCAGCCCGATGGAAGTACTGTTCACCTTTCTGGGTGGACTCGGTATTTTTCTTTACGGTATTAAAAGTATGGGAGACGGTCTGCAGGCAGCAGCAGGAGACCGGTTGCGTGAAATACTCAATCGAATGACGACCAATCCGTTTCTCGGGATTTTAGCGGGTATTATAATTACTGTATTGATTCAAAGCAGCTCTGGAACGACGGCAATTACGATCGGTCTGGTTTCGGCAGGATTCATGACTTTAAGGCAGGCCATAGGTGTAATCATGGGTGCCAACGTGGGTACGACGGTCACAGCCTTTGTCATCGGTCTTGATATCGGTGCATATGCGTTGCCTATCCTGGCCTTTGGTGTCATATTGATATTTTTCTTCAAATCGCCGAAAGTCAATAATTTCGGCCGTGTTTTTTTTGGTTTTGGTGCATTATTTTATGGTTTGGAATTGATGGGAGAGGGTGTCGGACCGCTTGCGGATCTCGCATGGTTCACAGATCTTATGCTGCATCTCTCTGATAATTCACTGCTCGGTTTCGCAGTGGGGACTGTACTTACCATAATCGTCCAGAGTTCAAGTGCAACAATCGCGATTTTACAGAATTTCTATATGAACGATTTAGTCGATTTGAATGCCGCATTGCCTATACTGCTGGGTGACAACGTCGGTACAACTATTACAGCGGTGCTGGCGGGACTTGTAGGGACAATTGCCGCAAAACGGGCAGCGGCAGTGCATGTCGTGTTCAACCTGATTGGTGCAGCCATATTCATGTTGATTCTTCCGCTATTTACACTCTATGTGGGATATCTTGAATCGGCGCTGGATCTGAACGGCCGTATGACCATTGCTTTTGCCCATGGTTCGTACAACCTGGCAAATATGGTTATTCATTTACCGCTGATTGGTTTTCTTGCATGGCTTGTAACAAAGATTGTACCAGGGAAGGATTTCTCAGAAGACTACAAACCTGTCCATCTGGATGAAGCGCTTATGGTACAGTCTTCATCACTTGCGCTTCAGGCATCGCAAAAAGAAATCCAGCAGCTTGGAAAATTGACACTCAGCATGCTTGAAGATGC
>DEQG01000065.1:44986-47050 GCA_002360325.1 Salinicoccus sp. UBA3372
GTAGATGGTTTGAATGAAAGCATCAGAAAATACTTACAGAATTTATCCAAATACGATATTTCAAATGATGATTCAATCAGACAGACAACATTGCTTGAAATTAACAGGATATTGTATAAAGTCAGTGAACTAGTTGTCTATTTCACCGATTTGAACGTTAAGAAATATAATAAAGAGATTGAACTGTCGGAATCTGCAGAAAAAGGATTGCAGGATTTCCTGAAACACGTTGGGAAATCATACAGAAAAGCTGTGGATGCCATTGATATCTATAACCCGCAGGAAATAGAGCATATTTTAATTATGAGTCAGAAAGCGACAAATATCGAGAAGAAACTGAGAAAACAGCATGTGAAACGTTTGAATAAAGGTATCTGTTCTACAGATGGAGGCCACCTGTATGTTGATTTGATCAGTACTCTTGAAAGAATTGGTTATAACACAAGAAACATCATAGAGCTGAGTCTTGAAGAAGATGACGGTACAGAAGAAGAAGAACAAATCATTTTTGAAGATTAGAGATTACACCCTGCAGCTTAATGTGCTGCAGGTTTTTTTACTATTATTACAGTTGAAACAACGATTTTCCACTCCTGACCCGTATCTTTCAGATCTGAATAATTTTTAAGACTTAGGGTATTCAAATAATATATGAATAACATTTGATTTTGACAATAATCATTAAAGGAGATGTTCAAAATATTTGATTTGAAGAATAACATCGCAATGGTGACAGGCGGCGCAAATGGTATCGGTAAAGGTATTGCGCAAACGTTGACTAAAGCGGGTGCGAAAGTGATGGTCTGCGACATTGACGAGGAAGCTGGAAGAAGAACAGCAGAAGAAATAAATGGTGACTTCTTCAGGCTGGATGTCACAGATTCCGAGAATGCTGAACAAGTCGTGGCAGATATCCTCGAAAAGTACGATGAAATTGATATTTTGGCAGCCAATACAGGGATTTATCCGGAAGTGATGATTGAGGATATGACAGAGTCTGACTGGGATAAAATCCAGAATATAAACTTGAAAGGACTTTTCTTTACAGCAAAACCGGTGTTGAAAGCAATGAAAGAACAGAAATATGGACGGCTGATTCTCACCTCTTCCATCACAGGGGACATTACGGGCTACCCGGGAGGTTCTATTTACGGTGCGACGAAAGCAGGCATTTTAGGCTATATGAGAAGTGCAGCAATGGAGTATGCGCAACACGGAATAACGGTCAATGCAGTGCAGCCGGGCATGATCGGTACAGAGACATTGAAAAAAGAGCTGGGTGTACTGTATGACAAAGGGGCAGAAGCAGTCCCTATGAAAAGACTGGGTGAACCGAAAGACATCGGTGCGGCAGTTGCATTTTTTGCGTCCAAAGAATCGCAGTATATCACTGCCCAATCACTGGTTGTGGACGGCGGACAGATTGTTCCTGAAACGCCGGATGTCCTGGATTAACCTTCCAGTTACCGGCTTAAGCTCACCGGATGAGCCATGACAGGTTGTATGTTACAATCAGGATACTATTTAAATGATGTGAGGAAATGTAAATGAATCAATTATTGGATGTATCTGATGTTAATAATGTGAAGTTCACAGGTGTGTCATTCATTGATGATATTGTCGGTCTGGGTGAGAAAAAGATTGCACTTGATATCAAACATTTCACCGATTTGAATTTAGAGCCGGATAAAGTGGAGCTGATCATCAACCGGGAATCACTGGCCGATTTCATGGAAGGCCGTAATGAGATTTTACTGCAATATGAAAATTATCCTGAGTTTGATCATATGAACAGCATGATCGTCATGCTGGAATATGATTTCAACAGCATCGACAGAATCAAGCTGTTCTATAAAGATGAACGCAATCTGTCAGGTGAATATGTCATCGATACTTCGGACGAAGACATAGTGGCCATGAAAAGCGAATTCGATGATAGAGAACTGGTGCTGAAGTTGGATATTAAATCATAAATAGAATACAAAAAGGGTGAAGCATGAGCTTCACCCTTTTTCATTATCATACATTCACTCTTTGCGAATATCTGTTCTCTTTAAATTTCAA
>DEQG01000065.1:47206-49856 GCA_002360325.1 Salinicoccus sp. UBA3372
TTCATCCACCCACTCGATGATTTTCTCTGCCACTTCTTCAGGTGTGCCCATAAACGGCGTTTTACGGGTCGTCTCTTCGAGGGCGACTTCACGCAATGTGAGATTTTCTTCCTTCGCTCTTCTTTTGATTTCATCCGTCGTTGACTGGAAACTGTTTTTACCGACGTCTCCGAGTTCAGGGAACGGTGCATCCAGATCGTACTGTGAAAAATCATGGTGATCGAAATATCTTCCCAGATATGCCAGAGCTTCTTCTGTCGTCACGAGGTTTTGGATTTCCTTATATTTCTCCCAAACTTCTTCTTCACTATCTCCGATGATCGGTGACAACACCGGGAATATTTTAATGTCATCCGTGCTTCTGCCGGCATCGACAGCTTTTTGTTTCACATCTTTATAGGCATTCTGTGCCTGTTCCAGCGTTCCGCCGTTTGTGAACACTGCGTCTGCATATTTTGCGGCAAAGCCTGAACCTTTTTTGGAGGCACCTGCCTGAAAGATGATCGGCTGACCCTGTTCCGAACGGTCGATGTTCAATGGTCCTTTGACCTGGAAATACTCACCTTCATAGTTGAGCTCATGCATTTTCTCTTTATCGAAGTATTGGTTATTTTCTGCATCTCGGACGAAAGCATCATCTTCCCATGAATCCCACAGCCCCTGAACGACCTGCAGGTGTTCTTCGGCTATGTCATAACGGAGACTGTGTTCAGGATGTTTGTCTTTACTGAAGTTGTCGGCACTGCCTTCAAGCGGAGAAGTAACGACGTTCCATCCTGCACGGCCGCCGCTGATCTTATCGATTGATGCGAGTTGTCTCGCCACAGTGAACGGTTCACTGTAAGAGCTTGAAATCGTCCCTACAAGACCAATCCTGCTTGTTATAGGTGCGAGTGCCGCAAGTATCGTAAGAGGCTCAAAGCGGCTGAGGAAATGAGGGATGGATTTTTCATTTATATAAAGTCCGTCTGCGACGAACACAAAGGAAAATCCTGCCTCCTCCGCCTTTTTGGTTACGTTCAGGTAGTGGTCGAAGTTCGTACTGGCGTCAGACGGTACATCGGCACTGCGCCATGCATTCATATGCCCGCCCGGGCCGTGAAGCATCACGCCGAACTGTACTTTTTTACTGCTCATACTATCCCTGCTTTCTCTGAATTATGAATCGTATTGACCGGTGCCAGCGCTTCGAGTGTCTGTTCACGAATTTCCGGATCGATCGTCGGCAGATGGAACATGAATTCATCGATATAATTATCTTTGTTGAGGTCAGTCAGTTGTGCCAGCACCTCATCCGGGCTGCCCATTATGATATCTGGCTGCTTTTTAGAGACTTCGATTTCTTCATCTGAATTTTTTACGAAAGTTTCAGCCTGTTCCTCGGTGATCACTCTGTACTTTCTGCCGTCTTTATAAAGTAATTGATAATATTCATTTTCTTTGATCATCGCTTCTTTGATGCCGTCGTCTTCAATGATCAGTACGGATAAAGCGACGATGAACTTGCCTTTTCTTACGTTTTCCTTATAATTCTGTGCGACTTTTTTTAACAGTTCTACATCATTGTTTATAAAGTGGGCGAACATATAATTGACGTTTTCTTCAGCTGCAAATAAGGCCGAACTCACGCTGCCGCCTAAAAGGAACAAATCAGGCGGATTATCGGTATCCGGAGATATTTTCAATTCATCGGCGTTTGAATGTTTACCATTCAAATATTTTTTCAGTTTGGCGAAGCGGTCATTGAACGGTGCAATATCGTCCTTAAGTTCATGCTGGAGCGCCTTCGTTGCATCAGGTGTACCGCCGGGTGCCTTACCGACTCCAAGGTCGATGCGGCCGTCAGCCAGATGGTTGATCAGCTGGAACTGCTCAGCGACATGAAATGGATTGTGATGAGACAGCATGATGCCGCCTGCGCCGATATGCATTTTGGAAGTATGCGCGGCAAGATGCGAGACGAGCACTTCTGGTGCCGTGCCGATCAATGTTTTCAAGTTGTGGTGTTCAGAAACGAAAAACCTCTTGTAGCCTAGACTCTCTGCCTTCACCGCAAAATTTATAGTATTCTGCAGCGACTCTTTAACTGTATGATTTTTTAAAATGGGACTTTGATTTAAAAGACTGAATTCCATATACACCATCCTCAATATATAGCCTACTTTTTAAGTATGAATTAAAACCATAGTAACACAGTAGGAAAAAGAATCAAGCCTTTGACATGGAAAAAGCTAAAAATTCAAACAATACGATATTGAAGAAATAATCCTTTATGCTGGGATGACAAGAGGTAAATAAACTCTTATTTATGTATAATAAATATAAATGCGTCAATGACTCTGAAGAAACAGGTGGTTCATATCGAGACACAATATCTACTATTCATTGTAGTGGTTCTAATGATATTCATTTCACTCGGATTAAAGCTCAATGAAATTTACAGAACAAGAAAAAGTATCAAAACCTTATGGGACAGAAAAGTATCGTTTCAAGGAGAAAAGGACTCTTTTGTTTACTATCATAATTACTTCGTAAATATTTTGGAAAATGAAGATACAGATGACAGAAATATCGTAGACGATGAAACGTGGAGTGATTTGGACCTGGGACAGTTGATTGATAAGACGAATTTCACTTTTACGACCATCGG
>DEQG01000065.1:49992-51197 GCA_002360325.1 Salinicoccus sp. UBA3372
TGGGGAAATATAAAAATTCAGATACGAGCAAATTCATGTATGAATTTTTGCCCGGACAAAAATATAAGCCTTTATACATAGTGTTGTCACTGCTGCCGGTCATCGGTGTTTTTCTTTTTATATTTAATCCGATGATTGCGCTTTTGGCGATAATCACCGGGCTTGCTGCAAACGTGTATATTTCACAGAAGCATAAAAGCTCTACCGGGTTCGATTACACGGATATATTTTACGCGCTGAACATCATTGTTACTGCAGGCCGGCTGAAGCCCGAATACAACCGTAAAGGGTTGAGGCGGCTGTCTTTACTCAGTCCTTTATTCGTCAATGATGACAGTGCCCGTGAGATGAATATAGCGATTCAGCTGTTTGTTATAATGAAGTCGTTATTCTTGGTCGACTACCATATATATCATGCGATTATAAAATCGTTGAATAAAAACCATAACTTATATAAAGCCGGCTGGCGCTATGTTTCGGCGCTGGATGTGAATTACAGCGTCGCAATGTGGCGTGAAACGCTCCCCTACTACAGTTTTCCAAAAAAGTCGGATGACTCATTCATCAAGGTGGAAGATCTCTATCATCCATTGGTGACAGAAGCAGTTGAGAATGATCTGGATTTCAATAAAGATATACTGCTCACGGGTTCAAATGCCTCGGGGAAATCGACGTTTATGAAGGCGCTGGGAATCAACGTCGTTCTCAGCAATGGTTTGAACACTTCGACGAGTACTCATTTTGAATATCAGCCGGGTAAAGTGATTTCTTCTATGGATATTACAGACAGTGTGATAGAAGGAGACAGTTATTTCATCAGTGAAGTGAAATCTTTGAAGCGGATTATTGATGAATCGGAAGATTTTGAAGGTAATCTCTACTGCATCATTGACGAGGTATTCAAAGGGACGAATACTGTGGAGCGCGTTGCAGCGGCAGAATCTCTGCTCAGGTATTTGAATGGCAGTGAGAAAGTCTTCTTGATTGCTGCGACCCATGACCTGGAATTAACCGGGCTGATGGCGGATGAGCTTGAGTTCTATCATTTCAGGGAAAATCTGATTGATGATGAAATTTATTTTGACTATAAAATCCGTCAGGGCGTCTCTTCCACTACGAATGCGATAGAATTGCTGAGATTGTATGAGTTCCCTGAAGAAGTGTATAAAGAGGCGAAAAGCAAAACGGCTACGGGTGCTGCAAAT
>DEQG01000059.1:0-1605 GCA_002360325.1 Salinicoccus sp. UBA3372
TCCTGCAGCAGAATAATTTCCGATTTTTCAATTTCCCTTATAATATAATCCATAAATCACTCATCCTTCACTACCAGACCCATCAAGGCCGCCATCTGGACCGCCTGCAGGCTGGAAACAATACAACCCTCCAGATCTTCCCTTTTAATACTCAGCGATTCAAAGTATGAAGAGCTGATATCCACGCCGGACAGAGAGGTATCGATAAACCTTGATTCAGTCAGATCACATTTTTCAAATTCAATGTTTTTGAATTTAACATTGAAGAAATCAGCGGTGATGAACCGGATGTCTTCAAACGATACATTTTCCAGCTTTGACTCATGAATGCCTGAAAAATTTAAAAGTGATTCCTGGAATTTTATATGTTTCATGATGGATTCATCAAAATTCACACCTGTCATTTTACAGTTGATAAATTCTGTCCGGTGCATTGATGCCTTGCTGAAAGTCGTATTCGAAAAATCGCAATTGATAAAACGGGTGTCCGTCAAGTCCGCACCGTCGAATTCATTACCCGATAAATTACTGTCTTTGATGACAGAACCGTATGATATGAGTCTTCTTAACTCATCGGCATTGAAACGTTCGTCAATGATTTCAACACCGTCAAAAATCTGATCCTCGTCTTCCTGTACAGATTCATATGTAACACTTTCCGGCTCAGCCACTATTTTCGGCGGTTTAATGTTCATATCCATTCCTCCTGTTTACTAAATTATTCTACTCCATTTCACCTTAGTGTTATAATAAACTAAATTCTAAATGAAAGTGATGATTCACATGAAAACTTTAAGAAAGAACATCAAACATGTGTATGGAGATCACACTGAAGTATCTCCTGACTAAATTGGAGGCAAAATAGTGAAATTTGAATTTGTAACAGAAACTGCCCTGAAAGCCGCAATTGTAAAAGAAGTGCTCTATGATTTACCTGAATGGTTCGGGTTGCCTGAAAGTACTCAAAGATATATCGATGAATCTGAAAGCCTGCCACTATGGTCCGCCACGATTAATGATGAACCAGTCGGTTTTGTCATTTTAAAAGAAACAAGTGAAAGCACCGCTGAAATTCACTGCATGGGTGTAAAAAAGAAATATCACCATCAGGGGATTGGAACAGCTTTGCAGCAAAAATTAGAAGAATATGCAGAGAAAAGATATAAATTTCTGCAGGTTAAAACCGTAGATGAAGGACATTACAAAGAATATGATGCGACCATCCGTTTCTATCAAAAAGTCGGATTTAAAAAGTTCGAAGTGTTCCCAACACTTTGGGATGAATGGAACCCCTGTCTGGTCATGGTAAAGTCCATAGAATAGAAAAACAATAGCCATTTCCATCTTCTCTTATAGAATCATATATTATTAAGGGGGAGACACCTATGAACGATAATCAGGAACTGTATGAAGCTGAACAACTCTGTGACCGTGCTCTGGAAAAACCAGGAGCAGGTTAAACGCAATATTTCTTTACTGGAAGAACTTCACGGAAATCTGATTGACCTTGAAAAATATTTAAGCTCAAAACACGTATAATAAAAACCCTCTCAAACAGAGGGTTTGTATCACCTTTTAAACTGTTCAGGTTTTTCGGCTTTCATA
>DEQG01000059.1:1778-3164 GCA_002360325.1 Salinicoccus sp. UBA3372
TAATCGTCGTTTAATGCAGTGTCAAAAGCTTTCTTCGTCTCTTCATCAAATAAAACCCATGTCACCAGTTCAAAATCTTCAGGATGTTTTTCAGTCATCTCTTTCACTGTATTGACCGCAATCGCTGCCGCTTTATCAACCGGAAAATGATAGACACCTGTAGAAATCGATGGAAAGGCAATTTTACGGATGCCGTTGTCATTCGCCACTTCCAACGATCTGCGGTAACAGCTTTCAAGCAATTCTTCTTCATTATTGCTGCCGCCGTTCCAGACCGGGCCGACCGTATGAATGACGTGGTCCACGGGTAAATTGTAGCCGCCGGATATTTTCGCATCGCCGGTTTCACAGCCGCCGAGCTCCCGCGTTTCTTCAAGCAGGCCCGGCCCTGCGGCTCTGTGGATTGCACCGTCCACACCACCGCCGCCCATGAGAGTTTTATTCGCAGCGTTGACAATCGCGTCGACATTTTCAACTTTTGTTATATCTCCGAGTTCAGTCTGAAGCATTTCATCACTCCTCTAATACAGCCATACCCTGAATTTTAAATCTGTAAAATGTATTTTCAATATTTGTTTATAAATGTCTGAAAACGTCTATAGTACATTAAATTAAATAATACACGAGGTGAATATCTTTATGACAAAAGTCGCAGTTGTTGTAGGCAGTTTACGTAAAGATTCCTATTCCAGAAAACTCGCTAAAAATATGGCACATCTTCTGCCTGAGGGATTCGAACCCGAATTTGTCGAGATTGGAAACCTTCAGCTTTATAACGAAGAATATGACGGCAATGAACCGAAAGAATATATCGATTTCCGTAATCAGATCAAAGGCATGGACGCAGTCATGTTCGTTACTCCGGAATATAACCGTTCCGTACCGGGCGTGCTGAAAAACGCCATCGATATCGCATCCAGACCGCCCGGTGAGAACGTCTGGGACGGCAAGCCGGCAATGGTTGCCAGTCAGTCCATCAGTAATCTGAGCGGGTTCGGTGCAAACCATCACCTCCGCCAGTCCCTTGTTTTCCTCAACATGCCTGTGCTCCAGCAGCCTGAAGTGTATATCGCAAACAGTACCGAGCTTTTTGATGATAACGATAATGTGAATTCAGATGATACTGTAAAATTTCTGCAGTCGGCTGTGGATGCATTTGTTGAACACGTTAAGAGATATGTATAATTATAGAAACGGGCGCCGCTGAAACAATCATTTCGTTACTCACCATCTTGACGATTGTGGCTGTGTCACTCAAATTAGTCAGCATAAATACAGTATTGGCAAACCAATTCACGCAGGAATCCACTCAGATTGCTTCAACACAGATTTCTTCAGAATCATCTTCGAAAGAAAACCCGGAGGAAAAACCTCAACCGGATTCGC
>DEQG01000059.1:3212-3444 GCA_002360325.1 Salinicoccus sp. UBA3372
CTAAAAGAAAAAACTGCAGAAAAAGATATTACGATACAGATTACAGATGGCTTCCGCACATATGAGGAACAGGATGCACTTTATGCACAGAGCAGAACAGCGCCAAAGGTGGAAAGTCCTATCATAATTACGGCCTTGCGGTCGATTTTGCGGTAGTAAATGACGGCCAGATCATGTGGGACACCTCTTATAACGGCAATGACAACGGCAAATCCGACTGGGAAGAAGTTAC
>DEQG01000046.1:0-4728 GCA_002360325.1 Salinicoccus sp. UBA3372
AGTTACGTATATGACCTGGAAAAACAAGCCGGCGCTGAAACATATGAATTCAAAGAACTGACCAAAAGACATATGGCCGTACTGATTGTCATTCTTGCCGGCCTTGCACTGATTGTCTACGGCGTCGTCAACGGCTGGTCGACCGGTACTGAACTGGCGGCCATATTCCTCGCAATGGGAATACTTTCAGGATTCATCGGAGGCAACTCGCCGAATGCTATTGCAGAAGATTTCATCAAAGGTGCAAAAGATGTGACTTTCGGTGCCCTGATTGTCGGACTTGCACGTTGTATCTTACTGATTCTTGAAGATGGCTCGATTATTGATACAGTCATCTTCGCCGTCAGTTCAATACTTGAGGGGCTGCCGGCGACAATCGCAGCAGTCGGCATGTTCCTGACACAATTCATCATCAACTTCTTCATCCCGTCAGGTTCCGGCCAGGCAGCGACAACAATACCGCTTATGGCACCAATCGGCGACATTGTAGGAATACCCAGACAATCCGTCGTACTCGCATTCCAGCTCGGAGACGGTTTGTCGAACTATCTGTTCCCTACTTCAGCAATTCTGATGGCAGGACTGTCAATCGCGCAAATACCATATGAAAAATGGCTGCGATTCGTCTGGCCGATCATGCTTACATGGGTTGTTGCAAGTTCACTCTTCATGGCAATCAGCATTATGATCGGCTACGGACCATTTTAGAAAATAAAAACCCTGCTCACAAAAAAAGAGTCGGACCTCTCATCAGGTCCGACTCCTTTTAAATATGACTGATTTCCAAACTGTTAACTGTTCTATTTGCTGAAGTGCTGTTTCACATCACTGATAAAGTACAGGCTGCCGGTAACCAATAACAGGTCGCCGTCAAAACTCCTGATGAAATTCTCATAGTCCGTGACAGCCCTCTTAGCAGGATGGCTGACTGCGTCATATATGTCATTCAGCGGCAGGGATTTGAAGAATTCAAATTCCGTGACATAAAATTCATCCGCAATCTCGTTCAGTTTATCCACCATCGGCCCGATCGGCTTGCCCCTCACTGCAGAGAACAATATTGTAATCTTCCTGTCGCCGTAATAGTCCTTCATCGTTGAAACAAGGGCATCGACGGCCTCAATGTTATGCGCGCCGTCCGCAATTATCAATGGTGACTCCTGCAATGTTTCTATGCGGCCGGTCCATTCGGTCTCTTCTATCGCATCGACCATCTTATTCAGGTCCAGCGACACTTCACCGCGCTCCTGAAGTTCCACCAGAGCTGCCATCGCAAGCGCAGCATTCTCTCTCTGATGCATGCCGATCATCTTCAGCTGAATGTTTTCAAAGTCGTAATTTCCGTATTTAAAAGAAAATTCATTGCCCTGGTGATAGATGAATATATCTTTATGCAGTTCAACGCTCTTGGCATTCTTTTCCGCCAAAACCTTCTGCACATGGAATCTGCTCAGATCATCGGCAATATTGTAAACGAGCGGAATATCCATTTTGATTACGCCGGCCTTATCCTTCGCTATATCCACCAGTGTATCACCGAGTATTTCGGTGTGATCGAGACCGATGCTTGTCAGCACGGTCATGACCGGTGAAAATACATTGGTCGAGTCATGCGTGGCACCGAGACCGGCTTCCACTATGACAAAGTCCACCGGATGCACCTCACCGAAGTAGACGAACATCATCGTTGTGATGACTTCAAATTCGGTGGCCGCACCCAGGTCTGTTGTTTCGATCATCTCTTCAGTGACCGGACGGACGATGGACGCCAGTTCTGCAATCGTCTCATCTGAGACAGGTTCACCATTCAGAGAAATACGCTCATTGAATATTTCAATATACGGCGATGTGAAAGTACCGACCGAATAATCATTTGCGTTCAATGCCTGCCTCATATAGCTCAGTGTGGATCCTTTGCCGTTCGTTCCTGCGACATGGATACCTTTGATTTTATTTTGCGGAGAATCCAGCCTTTCCAGCATCCATTTCATTCTGCCGATGCCGGGCTTGATGCCAAACTTCATCTGGTCATGAATCCAAGATAAACTCTCTTGATAGTTCATTAAGATAATACCCCTTTACTGCAAGCTTTGTAGACGCAATGACACTTCATCATACTGCGACTGATACTTTGCTTCTTTTTCTTTTTCCTGCTGCACCACATTTTCAGGCGCATTCGCAACGAATTTTTCATTGCTCAATTTGCCATGTACGCGTTTCAGCTCATTGGACAGACGTTCTTTTTCCTTGTTCAGACGCACAATCTCTGCTTCTTTGTTGATCAGTCCTGCAAGAGGTAAAATGACTGTGGCCCCGCCAACGACACTCGTTTTATCATCATCATTCATCTCGATGGCAGATGAGATTTCAAGCGTTCCCGGGTTACAGAAACGGTCGATGTAGTGTCTGTTCGCTTCCACGGCTTCACGTCTTGCATCATCTTTAACCTCTATCTTGATATCAATCGGTCTTGACAGAGGCGTATTCACTTCGCTTCTTGTCTGACGGACAGATTTGATGATTTCAACTAATAGCGCCATTTCCTTTTTCGCTGATTCATCAATATGCTCACTATTCGCAACCGGCCATTCGCTCGTTACAATAGTACGATCGCCTTCAATCGTCTGATAAATTTCTTCAGTGACAAACGGCATGAATGGATGAAGCATCTTAAGAATCTTATCCAGTGTATATAAGAGCACTGAGCGTGTCATATGCTTCTCTTCATCAGTACCTTCTGTCATCGGCACTTTCGCCATTTCGATGTACCAGTCACAGAAATCATCCCAGATGAAGTTATACAGCAGTCTGCCGACTTCACCGAATTCATACTTCTCGGAAAGACGTGTCACTTCATTGATCGTAGTATTCAGGTTCGTCAGTATCCATTTGTCTGCGAGTGACTTCTTGCCGTCCAGGTTAATATCGGACATCTTGAAGTCCGGACCGATATTCATCAGGCCGAATCTCGAAGCATTCCAGATTTTATTAATAAAGTTCCATACAGATTCGACTTTTTCATCACTGTAGCGTAGATCCTGTCCCGGTGTAGAACCGGTCGCAAGGAAGTATCTGAGTGCGTCTGCTCCGTACTTATCGATGACATCCATCGGATCAACACCGTTGCCGAGTGATTTTGACATCTTGCGGTTTTGCTCATCACGTACAAGACCGTGCAGTAAAACATCATCGAATGGTTTCTCGCCTGTATGTTCCAATGAGGAGAAGATCATTCTGGCAACCCAGAAGAAGATGATGTCATAGCCTGTCACAAGCACATTCGTCGGGAAGAACTTCTTAAGGTCTTCAGTCTCTTCCGGCCATCCCATAGTAGAAAACGGCCACAGTGCACTTGAGAACCATGTGTCAAGAACATCTGCGTCCTGTGTCCAGTTTTCAATGCCTTCCGGTGCTTCCATGCCCACATAGATCTCACCGGTTTCATTGTGATACCATGCAGGAATCTGATGACCCCACCACAGCTGTCGGGAAATTACCCAGTCCCGGATATTCCCCATCCACGTATTGAAAGTATTTTCGAATCTTGGCGGCACAAATTCAATACGGTTATCAGTGCTCTGGTTATCCGTTGAATCTTTAGCAAGCTTGTCCATCTTTACAAACCACTGTGTTGATAAATAAGGCTCAACAACAGCGTCACTTCTCTCAGAGTGTCCGACTGAGTGCATGTGTGATTCAATCTTGATCATAAGGTCCTGTTCTTCCAGATCCTTCACCAGCTGCTTACGGCAGTCAAAACGGTCAAGACCCGCATACGGACCGCCAAGCTCATTGATGGAGCCGTCCGGGTTCATGACATTAATACGCTCAAGGTCGTGTCTATTGCCGATTTCAAAGTCATTCGGGTCATGCGCCGGCGTCACTTTCATCACACCGGTACCAAATTCTTTATCGACATAGCTGTCTGCAATGATCGGCAGCTCGCGTTCGATGATCGGCAGAGTGACTGTTTTACCGACCAGATCTTTATACCGTTCATCTTCAGGATGAACGACAATCGCAGTGTCGCCGAGCATTGTTTCAGGACGTGTCGTCGCGATCTCCAAAAATCCGGAACTGTCAGTGAGCGGATATTTTACATGGTAGAACTTGCCTTCGATTTCTTTATGAATCACTTCTATATCAGATAAAGCCGTCTGGGTTTTCGGGTCCCAGTTGATGATATATTCGCCGCGGTAGATGAGATCTTTATTGTACATATCCACGAATACTTTTCTTACAGCATTGGAAAGCCCCTCATCCATCGTGAAACGCTCTTTATCGTAATCCAGGCCGAGTCCGAGCTTTGCCCACTGGTTTCTTATAAAGTCTGCATATTCTTCTTTCCAGTTCCAGGCATGCTCCAAAAACTTCTCCCTGCCGATTTCATGTGATTTGATGCCATTTTCACGGAGGCGCGCATCCACTTTTGCCTGTGTCGCGATTCCCGCGTGGTCCATGCCCGGCAGGTACAACACCTCATAGCCCTGCATACGTTTCATACGTGTGATGATGTCCTGCAGAGTGGTGTCCCATGCGTGGCCAAGGTGCAGTTTGCCCGTCACGTTCGGCGGCGGGATGACGATTGAAAAAGGCTCTTTGGCAGATTCAGCGTCTGATTTAAAATAGCCTTCCTTTACCCATTTTTCATATTTACCTTCTTCAATACTTCCCGGATGATACTTTTTTGGCATTTCCATATAAAAAACTCCTCTCATAAATAAAAAA
>DEQG01000046.1:4804-10452 GCA_002360325.1 Salinicoccus sp. UBA3372
TATTTAACGCATATATACGTTCAGCCCTACTGAAGGTTCAGACTGAATTGATATCGGACTACTTTCTTCATGATTTTCGGTATGTTCACACCCGCCACATACTCTCTGAAAACCCGATCATGACTACTCTTCCGACCTCTTTATCCAATTAAATTTATCTTATACAAATATGCTTATACTGTCAAGTTTCACCATGTTTTCTGCGTCTGTATTTCAAGTAGTAGCTGACCACCGGCGTAACGAATAATATGATGAAAAATATACGGAAAATATGATAACTTGAAATCATTGCTATGTCCGCGCCCATTTCAACGGCAACGATGATCAGCTGTCCGATACCGCCTGGAGCCGCACTTAAAAACAAGTTGTTGAAAGAATGATCCGTAAACATCTGGTAAACCCCGACGATAAACAGTGTACCAAAGATCAGCAGTATGTTCTGAATCAGCATGGAAACAATCATTCTGCCGTTCAACTGGTACAACAGTGATGAAATCTGAATGCCGATTCTTATACCGAACAGAATCTGCGCGATATTCATAAATTCGATATTCAAAGAGAAATGATGCCCGGTCGTTATATTCCAGATCAGCATGGCGATGATCGGGCCCAGCATAAAAGGCACCGGGAATTTTATCAGTTTAAGTAAATACATTAAGATAAATGCACCTGCCACAATCAACAGGAGTGACGGCTCAAGCATTTCTGTCAGAAGCGGCGCCTGATCCTCTGACGCAACAGCTGTACCTCCGCCTGTAGTGAAGAAGCTCGCGATGAGCGGCACAAGAATCACTACCAGTATGATCCTCGACATCTGCGTAATCGTCACAAGCAGCAGATCGGCCTTCTTATCCTCTTCAGCCATGATCAGCATCTGGCTGAGTGCGCCCGGCACTGAAGCCAGCAGCGCAGTTTCGGGAGTACATTTCGTCAGCTTCATAAAAATCATCGATAAACTCAGACTAAGACCGATGATGAGGAATGTAATGATGATGATGTTTCCCATCTCACCAATCATCTCCTGCATCGCATCCACTGTAAAAGTCGATCCGATTTCAAATCCGATGACAAAGACACCGACATTTCCGAGCCATTTTGGATAATAAAAATCTTTTGTTATAAATCTTATGAATAAAAATGTTGCAATCATGGAGCCGAACAGCCAGGGCAGTATCATGCCTGCCACATTCAATATCCAGGATATCGCGATTGCTGATAATAACAACATGATTAAACGGATCATTTTCATATAGAAAACCTGCCATTTAGTTGAAGTTTTGTATAAAAACATAAGAACTCCCTGAAACAGGGAGTTCTTATTTATAAATTATTCTGAGAACATGTCATACAATGCAGTCAGTTCTTCGTCGCTCACTTCATCTTCACTGAATGAAGGCATTGAGCCCTGACCATTTCTTACGATATCTGTAAATTCATCTTCACCAAGGCTGGTACCTGCAAGTGCCGGCCCCATACCGCCTGAGAAGTCTTCACCGTGACATGAAGCACAGCTGTTTTGAGCAATGCCTTCAGCGTCTGCGTCGCCGGAAGAAGCGCCTTCTTCAGAACCTTCTTCTCCGCCCTCTTCAGAGCTTTCTTCATCTTGGCCTGATTCTTCTGTTTCTGCGCCGGAATCAGCAGTCTGTTCACCGCCGCCGCCTTCACCGCCAATATGGAATATCATTAAAGGAATGATCAGGATGATTACCATGATTGGAATAACCCATACTAAAGGATTTCTGATGTCCTCTTTCTTCTCTTCCTTGGAATAGGTTATCATTTCACGGCCCTGGCCGTCGATATAAGTTCTGTCCTTATCTTTGACACCGTCCATATTTGCTTCCTTATCTGTAAGGTTTCGATCTTTTTTATCACTCATTCGCTGTGACCCCCCAAATATTATTCATACCTATTATACACCTAAATGGACAACTATGAAGCATAATTTTTAGTTACTTTTTACTTAAACGCTCTAAAGCTTTGTCAAATGCGCTTATTGTCGCATTAATATCTTCTTTTGTATGCTTTGTTGAGAGGAACATGCCTTCAAATTGTGATGGCGGTAAGTAAATACCTTCTTTAAGAAGCTCCTGATACAGTTCTTTAAATAAAACAAGATCGCTTCCATTAGCACTGTCAAAATCGATTACAGGGCCGTCTGTCAGGAAGAAACCGATCATTGAACCGGCACGGTTTACCGTAATCGGACGGTTATGATTGCCGAAAACCTTTTTCAGACCATCTTCAAGAAGGTCTGCAAGCTCATTAAAGTAATCATAGCTTTCTTCTGTCAGCTGATTTAACGTGTGGTAGCCTCCTGCCATAGCGAGCGGGTTCCCTGAAAGTGTACCTGCCTGATAGACATCACCGACCGGTGCGACTTTTTCCATGATCTCTTTTTTACCGCCATATGCGCCTACCGGCAGTCCTCCGCCGATCACTTTGCCGAGACATGTAAGGTCCGGATTGATACCGTAGTAGCCCTGTGCACAGTTATAGCCTACTCTGAATCCCGTCATTACCTCGTCAAAGATCAACAGTGTTTCATTGTTCTCTGTAATTTCACGGACTTCGTTCAGAAAGTTGTCTGCCGGCGGGACGACGCCCATGTTTCCGGCAACCGGTTCAACAATGACAGCCGCAATATCTTCGCCGTATTTATCGAATGCTTCTTTTAAGCTTTCAGAATCATTATAAGGCACAGTGATTGTATTGATTGCCGTTCCTTCAGGAACACCAGGTGAATCCGGAAGTCCAAGTGTCGCAACACCTGATCCTGCCTTGATCAGCAGTGAGTCGCTGTGGCCATGGTAACAGCCTTCGAATTTAAGTATTTTATTGCGGCCTGTATATCCTCTTGCCAGTCTGAGCGCAGCAAGTGTCGCCTCTGTGCCCGAAGATACCATGCGGACCATTTCAACTGACGGCACTCTGTCGATGACAAGTTCGGCCATTTTATTTTCAAGCTCTGTCGGTGCGCCGAAAGTCGTACCCTTTTTCGCTGTTTCTGCAACTGCTTCAACGACTTTATCGTCACTGTGACCTAAAATCAAAGGACCGAAGCTCAGACAGTAGTCGATGTATTCATTCCCGTCCACATCATAGACACGTGCATCTTTTGCACGGTCGATGAACAAAGGATGTTCACCTACAGATTTGAATGCTCTTGCCGGTGAGTTTACACCGCCCGGCATCAATTCCACCGCTTTTTCATAAAGTTCTTTAGATTTGTTAAACATTACTACACCTCTCCCTGATCAATCTTTTTACAAATGTCTTTCGCAAAGTACGTGATGATAAGATCTGCACCTGCACGTTTCATGGACAGCATCTGCTCAATGATGACCTCTTCGTCGAGAAGTCCCATGTCGATGGCAGTCCTTGTCATGGCATACTCGCCGCTGACGTTATATGCAACCACCGGAAGATCTGAACGGTTTCTGACGTCACGTATAATATCCAGGTATGACAATGCCGGTTTTACGATCATCATATCCGCACCTTCATTCTCGTCACTTTCAAGTTCCCTCAAAGCTTCAAGACGGTTTGCCGGATCCATCTGATATGTTCTCCGGTCACCGAAAGACGGTGTGGATTCCGCAGCGTCACGGAACGGCCCGTAAAATTTGGAAGCATATTTGATGCCGTAGCTCATGATTGGAATATGGCTGAAGCCGTTGTCATCGAGACCCTTTCTGATTTCAGTGACAAATCCGTCCATCATGTTACTCGGTGCGATGATATCTGCACCCGCATGCGCCTGTGAAACGGCTATTTTGACAAGCAGCGGCAATGTCGCATCATTGTCGACATCTTCCGTATTTTCGTCAATCAGACCGCAGTGGCCGTGATCCGTGTATTCGCACAGACATGTATCCAGTATGACGAGGAGTTCAGGATGATTTTCTTTTGACAGACGGCACGCCTCCTGAACGATACCGTGATCATGGTAGGCCCCGCTGCCCTCTGCGTCTTTTTCATTTGGCACACCAAAGAAAATAACGGATTTAATACCAAGGGAGACGACTTCATCCAGCTCTTCTTTCAGCATGTTCAATGAAATCTGATAAACTCCCTTCATGGAAGGGACCTCTTTTTTAACACCATCTTTTTCCACTACAAAGATCGGATAGATCAGATCATCTTTGTGGAGATGTGTTTCTCTGACGATATCTCTCATAAATGGTGACTTGCGAAGTCTTCTATGACGTTCAAATTCCATTATTACACCTCATAATTTATCTTTTATTAATTCGAATATACTTTCCAGCGTCGCCTTTTCAGGAGACACGGACGTGATTCCAATCGAGTCCAGCTCTTTTTTCGTCACTGCACCGATTGAAACGACCGGTTTCTCTTTCAGAATATTCTTTTCGAAATATTTCATCAATACTTTCACACCCGAAGGGCTGGAAAAAGTGACGATATCTATATCATCCCATCTTTCCCTGATCATTTGGATGGATTCTGCGTTATCCACCGGCTGATAGATTGAGAACTTGACCACTTCGACCCCATGATCTTCCAGGCAGTCATGAAGTATATCCCTCGCATCTTTGCTGGTCGGATACAGGACCTTTTTCATATCCATTTCATCATCAAGCGGGAATTGTTCTATAAAACCTTCTTGTGTATAGACAGAAGGCTCAAAATCCACCTTATATCCATTTTTGACAAGAAGTTCCGTCGTCTTTTCGCCGATGCTGGCAATTTTCACAAACCGGGTCTTTTCCAAATAAGGTAAAAACAGATTCACAGCATTTTTACTCGTTAAAATGACCCAGTCGTAATGTTCAGCCAGAAAATCCTCATCGAACGGCAGTGGCTGTATCTTGATGAGCGGTGCATGAATGATATCAAATCCATCGCTCTCAGCATTTAGTTTCGTCTGGGTTACGAGAACATTCTTTGTGTTGCGGTTATAAGTTTGCATTGATTTTATCAATGATTTCCTTCGCTCCGATTTTCTCCATCTCATCAGCAACCAGGTTGCCGAGCTCATATGGATCCGATGCGGATTTTTTAACAAGATACTTCTCTTCACCATCTTCTGACATGATCAGACCGGTCAAATAAAGTTCGCCGTCCTCAAGTGTTGCATATCCGCCGATCGGCACCTGACAACTCCCGTCCATGCGGCCCAGGAAAGTCCTTTCTGCACTCGTACACAGTGCATCATCGCCTGAGTGCACTTTCTGAAGCATCTCATCCAGTTCATGGTCATTCTTTCTGATTTCAATGCCGAGTGCCCCCTGTGCGATTGCAGGAATGAATTCTTCTGCGTCAAAGTACTCTGTCACACGGCTGTCGCCCCAGCCCATTCTCTTAAGTCCTGCAGCCGCAAGCAGTATTGCATCATACTCACCGGACTCCATCTTCTTGATACGTGTGTCGATATTTCCTCTCACCCAGTTGACGGTAATATCGTCACGGATGGATTTCAGCTGTGCTGCACGTCTCAGGCTGCTTGTGCCGACGATGCTGCCAGAAGACAGATCTTTGAAGAGCACTTTATCGTTCGAGAGAAATGCATCTCTCATATCTTCTCTTTCAGGAATACATGCGATTTTAAACTGATCCGGCAATTTGCTCGGAACATCTTTTAAACTGTGTATTGCCATATCGATTTCTTCGTTTTCCAGAGCCTG
>DEQG01000046.1:10530-15738 GCA_002360325.1 Salinicoccus sp. UBA3372
TCACCTTTTGTGACGATTTCTTTTATTTCAAATTCTGTTTCCGGAAATTGTTCCTGAAGTAAGGCGATAAACTGTTTTGATTGTGTCATGGCCAATCCACTGCGTCTGGATCCGACGATAAACTTTCTCATAAAAATGCTCCTTTAAGTCCATATATGGAAATTTGAAAACTGTGAAAAGAATAAATAATTAATCATGCAGATTATGAACAGCACCATATTTAAAATAGCAAAAACATAAAGATTACGCATCTTTTTTAAGTAAAAAAGCAGCATGATGTATAAAACAACTATAAATGATGTGCCTAAAACCTTTATATCAACTACAATATCCGTACCGATGATCTGCAGACCCCAGTGAAAACCAAGAAGTATGCTGATCGTCATGGTCATCAGGCCGATGCCCACACTGCGCATCATCACTTTGCGGGCCGTTTCTATACTGAATAAGGAAAAGAATGTACGGTTGAAACGTTTCTTTTTTAAATTCGTATATTGGATGACGTATATGAGTGAATGCAGTGCCGAAACGAAAAACAGCACATAGGCGAGCAGGGCCAGACCGACATGGATGACCAGCAGCTCATTCATGATGACCGACACTTCCGCCTGCTGTGATAACGGTTCAGGCTGGAAAGTGAACATCGAAAAGAATATAAAGCTTAAAAATATGAATCCGAACAGCACCTGTTCACTGTCATTCTTATAATAATACATAATGCCGACAATTGATAACACTAAGGAAAGTGTGAACATCCCCTCGTAAGTTGTCAGCATCGGTATCCGGGAAAGGCTGAAAACAGCATTCAGATAAGTCAAAAGATGCAAGGCTGTCGCCAGTATGATGACATAAAAGGAAACCTTTCTGGCTTGGCGATTTCTAAAAGCTAAATCGTACGCCAGCACAGAAAGGCCAATAAAGTATAAAAGCATGATAAATTCATTGATGCGGAACAGAATATCCATATTAGTCCCTACCCATTTTATTCAAATGCAATTTCAGATTTTCTGTTGATCAATGTCTGGCGGTGTTTGTCACGTTCTCTGTTCTTGACTTCCCCGACTTCTTCTTCGATTCCAAATAGCGTTTCTATTTCTTTAAGCTTTTTCATTGCGTGTTTTTCATTGCCGATTTCTTTTGTATAAGTAATCGGATCTTTCAGCATCTGGTTGATGATGCTTTTCATGTGTTTGCTGATGACTGTCTTTTCTCTTTCAGTCATATCAGGCATTTTACGTTCGACACTTTTGAACGTTTCTTCGTGTATGGTCAATGCCTTCATTCTCAGAGCCTGTATGACCGGTGTCACTCCAAGCTGGTTCACCCATGTATCAAAGTCATCCTGGGCTTTTACGATCATTGCTTCGATTTTTTTAGCTTCCTGCTGCCTTGTTTCAAGATTGGAGTCGATCAGGCCTTGAAGATCATCGACGTTGTACATATATACATTGTCGTATTGTGTAGTGCTCGGTTCTATATCCCGCGGCATTGCTATATCGATCAGGATCAACGGACGTGCTGCTCTTTTCTCCTGAATGCTTTGCAGCATCTCTTCTGTGATTACATAATTTCTTGAAGACGTACTTGAAATGACGAGATCAGTTTCCAGCAGGCAGTCTTCCAGTTCATCCATAGCCTGGTAGCTGCAGCCGAACTTATCTGCCAGTTTTTTTGCATTGTCAATCGAACGGTTGATGATCGTAACATCTGTTATGCCGTTTGAAGTCAGGTTCAGAACTGACTGCTCAGACATTTCACCGGCTCCGATGACGACAGTTTTCGTCGCTCTGCTCTCGTCAAATATCTTATTGACCAGCTGTACAGCTGCATACGAAGTGGAAATTGCATTTTTAGATATATCAGTATCATTGTGGCCTTTTTTAGCAACCGTAATCGCTTCTTTGAACAGCTTGTTAAAGATGGTGCCTGTTGTATGTTCATTCTGGGCTTTGAGAAATGCATCCCTGATCTGTCCCAGTATCTGAGTTTCCCCAAGCACCATGGAGTCAAGTCCTGCGGTCACGTAAAACAGATGTTCAATCGCTTCCTCACCGACTTTTACATCTATTATTTTCTTAATCGTCTCCAGGTCAACATCGAACCAGTCAGCCAGAAAACTTTGAGCATAGTATTTACCCGTATGGACCTGGTCACTCACTATATAGACTTCAGTCCTGTTACAGGTCGACAGCAATACTGTCTCCAAAATACTTTTCTCGGTTCTTAATTTATGTAGAGCTTCTGTCAGCTCCACTTCGTTGAACTGTACTTTTTCACGCTCTTCGACTGTCGCTTTTCTGTAATTTAAACTAAGCGAAATTACGTGCATTAAATTTCCTCCTACCACAATTAAACGTTATTAATAATAATTCTAATTGTAACAAAAAAACCATGCTATATCTATATAACACAGTTGAAATCGGCCGGAAATCGAAAATGTACCAACCTAGACATATTTACTTAGTGCTGCATACACTTTCGGCAGATTCTTCCTGTCCACCGATGAGAAATCTATGACAGTATCTTCCGGTTCGACTTCCAGACTTTCCCTGACTATTTTCAAATGTTTATCTACTTTACTCTTCGCAATCTTATCCGATTTGGTACAGATCACGATTACAGGCAGATCAAGATGCTTTAGGAAATCATACATTAAAATGTCATCCTGTGTCGGTTTATGACGAAGATCGATCAGCTGGACGACAACCTGTAATTCCTCCCGCTCAGCAAGGTAGGACTCAATCAGTTCGCCCCACTTCTCTCTGTCTTTTTTAGACTGCTTGGCATAGCCGTAGCCTGGAACGTCCACCATGATGAACTGATCATCAACATCATAAAAGTTGAGATTTACCGTTTTACCGGGTTTTGATGATGTTCTCGCAATATTTTTACGGCCGACAATCGCGTTTATAAATGACGATTTACCGACATTGGAACGGCCGCTCAGTGCAATTTCATTTTTATTTTCGCCAGGGTACTGGGAAACATCCATCGCTGAAATCATGAATTCAACGTTATTGGGGTTTATTTTCAATTTCATACTTATATAACTCCTTATAAAAAAAGCTGTCTGGATCCAGACAGCTTTATAGGTTATGCACTTTTACGATTGAGAGTGATTTCTTTACCATCTTTATCGTAAAGCAGTGGTTCACTTTCATCCACTATCGTTTCTCTGGTAATCCTGACTTTCTTGATATCATCATTGGAAGGCACACTGAACATGATGTCCACCATACGTTCTTCTATGATTGAACGGAGACCGCGGGCACCGGTTTTTCTTTCGATAGCCAGCTCACTGATTGCGTTCAATGCATCTTCTTCAAATTCCAATTCAACCTCATCGATTGCCAGCATCTTCTGATACTGTTTGACGAGAGCGTTTTTAGGTTCTGTGAGAATGGAATTGAGCGCGTCAACATCCAGTTCGCCCAGGTGGCTGATGATCGGCACACGTCCGATGAACTCAGGGATCAGACCGTAGCTCTGAAGATCATCAGGGCGTACTTTTGACAGAAGTGCATCTTTATCTTCAACTGATGTTGCCGGTCCGCCGAAGCCGATGATTTTCTCTCCGATTCTGCGCTTGATGATTTCATCCATACCGTCGAATGCTCCGCCGAGTACAAAGAGGATGTTTTTCGTATCTATTTGGATGGACTCCTGGTTAGGGTGTTTTCTGCCGCCCTGTGGCGGTACACTTGCAGTCGTGCCTTCCAAAATCTTGAGCAGCGCCTGCTGTACACCTTCACCTGAAACATCTCTTGTAATGGATGTGTTCTCGCTTTTACGTGCAATCTTATCGATCTCATCGACGTAGATGATTCCCTGTTCCGCACGCTCTACATCAAAGTCTGCAGCTTGGATCAGACGCAGAAGAATGTTTTCTACATCATCTCCGACATAGCCTGCCTCAGTGAGACTTGTCGCATCCGCAATCGCAAATGGAACGTCAAGCGTTCTTGCCAAAGTCTGAGCGAGCAATGTTTTACCACTGCCGGTCGGACCGATCAGAGCGATATTACTTTTGGAAATCTCTACATCGTCATCGCTGCTTTCCTGGTTGATACGTTTATAATGGTTATAAACTGCCACACTCAATGCACGTTTTGCATCATCCTGTCCGATTACATAATCATTCAGTGATTCCAGTATTTCCTGAGGTTTTGGCAATTCAGTAAAGATAGCTTTATGTTCAGTTTTCAGTTCTTCTTCAATAATTTCATAACACAATTCGATACATTCGTTACAAATGTACACACCGCTGCCTGCGATCAGTTTTTTAACCTGCTCCTGATCTTTACCGCAGAAGGAACATGTTAAGTTTGTGTCATCTTCATTAAATTTAATCATATTAACACCTCTTTTATCATTGTCGTAAACTATACTAGAAGTCGATGCTGAAATCAATGAATTAACTCACCGTTATTGATACCAATAGCTCTGCAGCCGGTCAGCCGCAGAGCTATTGATCATCAAACCGATTTATTTTTCTTCTGTTGATTCCTCTGAATCAGATTCAGTATTTTCTTCTGCTGTTTCCTCAACGATTTTTGCATTTTCAACAAGTACATCCAATGCTTTTTGAACTTTGATATCCTGCTCAAGCATTGACAGATCGCCTAAAGTTGACTTGATGTCTTCAACTCCTATACCGAACTGTTCACTCATTTTCTCAAGCTCTTTATCAAGGTCTTCCTGTGCAACCTGAATGTTTTCATCTGCAGCAATCTGTTTCAGCGTGATGTTTGTTCTGACACGTTTTTCAGCATCTTCTTTCATCGTTTCACGCAGTGCATTTTCATCCTGGCCGGATAACTGCTGGTACATTTCAAGGTTGATGCCCTGTTGTGATAAGTTCTGTTCGAATTCCTGAAGCATTCTGTCAAGTTCAGAGTTGACCATTGCTTCAGGAACATCTATTTCAGCATTGTCACTTGCTTTTGTTAGAAGCTCTTCTTTCAATGCCACATCTGATTGATTTTCTTTCGCTTCTTTCAAGTCTTTTTCAAGTTTTGCTTTCAGCTCATCTACAGTTTCAACGCCCTGTTCAAGCTCTTTTACAAGCTCATCATCAAGTTCCGGAGTCTCTTTGACTTTGATGGAGTTGATTTTGACTTTGAATACTGCAGGCTTCCCAGCCAGCTCTTCCGCCTGGTAATCTTCAGGGAAAGTAACTTCTACATCTTTCTCGTCGCCTACTTTAAG
>DEQG01000046.1:15822-34192 GCA_002360325.1 Salinicoccus sp. UBA3372
CCGCCTTCGAACTGCTCTCCGTCAAGATAGCCGTCGAAGTCAAGATTGACTGTATCGCCGTTTTCAATCTCGCCATCATCTTTGATAACCATTTCAGTATGGTGTTCAAGCATATGGCCGATTTCATGTTCAATGTCGTGGTCTGTAACTTCTGTTGAAAGTTTAGTACCTTCAAGTCCTTTGTATTCACCCAGTTTAGCTTCAGGCTCTACAGTGACTTTAGCTGTGAAAATAAGATCTTTGCCTTTTTCAACTTCTACAATATCTACTTCAGGCTGATCAACTGGAGTAATGCCTTCTTCTTCAACAGCTTTAGCATAGTTTGGTGAAAGTACAATATCCAATGCATCCTGATACAAGGATTCTACACCAAATCTTTTTTCAAACATTTGACGTGGAATTTTTCCTTTTCTGAATCCTGGAAGTGAAACATCTTTCGATACTTTGACGAATGCTTCATCCAATGCTTGATTGAATTCCTCCGCAGGTACTGTTACCGTCAGAAGTCCTTCATTTCCTTCTTGCTTTTCCCATTTGTGAGACATAGTATAAATTCCTCCGTTAATACAATTTTTCATAACTTTTTTAGTATAACATACTACTTTTCCTTATCCAACAATTGACTTATATTTAGGTTTTTGTTGAAGTGACAATCTGTTCCATTTCGACGATCCACTCATAAACCCGGTCTTTGGCACTGTAGGAATGATCGACATTCAACAGATCGAGTATATATTCAAGATACCCCTCTATCATTTCCTCCGGACTGAAGTCCAGAACTTTCGGATAGTTGAATATCGCATGGCTTGTCATCAGCAGCGTCGCTTCACCGACAATCTGCGGCGCCTTTGATTCCAGTACATCCAGAACTTCCGGCTCAACTTCATTGATCAGCGGCACTTCCTCGAGTACCGGGAGTTCACTCGGATTGACTTCCTGTGCCTCTCCGAATTTATAATGCTTCACTTTACTGTCATACCCTATTTCCTTCAAATAAAGCAGCATGAACGTGACGATGTCTTTATCATTGATGTTTTGAAGGGCATCCAGTACAAAACCTTCATACTTTTCATTTTTCTCATCCGCAAAAGTGCTGAACATCCTCAAGATTTCCTGGTGGCTCATATTCTCGAGGTTTATATCTGCGACTTCCAGATCATCATCTTTCTTGGTTTCAGATGATTCTCCGGCACTGAGCTTTTTATTATCAATCGCTTTTTTTGCCTCATGCCTGAGACCGGCAATATCGATTCTGAAACCTTGCGGAATGTTCTCCTCCATCAGATGATCTGAGAAATTGATGACTTCATAGTACCTTTCCTGCTGAATCAAGGCTTTCAGCAGTTCAAGCATATGCATCTCATAATCTCTGCCGTCTTCATTCAGCTTCATCAGTGCATAGTCCGTCATCTTTTCATATTCTCCCAGGGCATCAAGTGACTCATAGAACATTTCTTCCAGCCGGATATCGGCGGTGCCCATACCGATATAATGATAGTAACGTTCTGTAAAAGTCTTGAACTCACTTTCCTTGAACAATTGAACCAGATCTTTTTCAGCTTTCTTTAAAAATCGCTGATGCGTTGTAATTTTATCTGCCATAAGCATCACGAATGATTAATTCGCTCCATGATTCGTAAGGTGAAAGCTCTGACAGTTCATTATTGTTCTTCCATTTCAGGGCGAGAGTATCTGCCTCCATATTAGAAACATTGTCCTTAGCGACGGAAACTTTCAATACAAGACCGATGTGCACAAGGCCGACATCATTATCATCATCGTTGATCAATCCCATGATTTCTATATCATTTACATCATCACCGACTAAGCCCACTTCCTCTTCAAGTTCGCGCTTAGCGTTGATTGACAGCTTTTCACCTATATCCGTCACTTCCGGTATATCGTTCATATGACCGCCGACACCGATTGAGAGCAGACCATGCAGCCTTTGTTCTCCGCCGCCACCAAGCCTTTCATAAACTAAAGTTTCCTCGTCATCGGCAGTAGAAATGATGACATAGCTGATCAGCTGTTTATATGAAGAGTCTTTTTCCATATCACCGCGGCGCTTTACATCAAAATTTTTAAAAGTATCTGCAATGGCCTGATAGCGCGGATCATCTTTGCCGATGAAACCATTAAAAGCATTTTCTTCTGAATTGAATAGTTGTTCTCTTGGTACTACTAAAATCTGTTCATCAAATTTACTCATGATCTTTCTCCTAATTTTTATTTCGCTCACATCTCATTCTATAAAACGTTTATTTACTTGTAAATCAAATAAGACAATAAGTTTTTTAGATCAAATTGTGAAGTTCGTAAAGATAATGTAATTTCACATCATTAATTTTAAAATAATAATTGACTTATACCCTGTTCATTGATTATAATTGAATTTGTTCTCAATTAAGTCTCGATAGCTCAGCTGGATAGAGCAATGCCCTTCTAAGGCATCGGTCGGGGGTTCGAATCCCTCTCGGGACGCTACTGAATATATTTCTAAATTTATATACCCTGGTAAACATCGGTTTGCCGGGTTTTTTTGTCCCGGTAGCTCAGCTGGATAGAGCAATGGCCTCCTAAGCCATAGGTCGGGGGTTCGAACCCCTCCCGGGACGCTCACGAATTATTACTGCTTCCAACTTAACGTGCCGGGAGCAGTTTTTTATTTACATGAATCTGGTATGGTCGGATTCGTATAAGTCCCGCTGTTTTCTGGAGATATTCGAAATACGGTTCTGAATTCGAATAAAGAGCTGTTATTTACGATGTTATTCGAAACGCGGCTCTTAATTCGTATAAGTCTCGATAATATTTGAAGTTATGCGAAACAAGTACTCAAATTCGTATAAGTCAATCTAAATTCTGAAGTTAAACGAAATTCAGACTTAATTTCGAATAAACAACCCATAATCATCGAAGTTATTCGAATTCATGTCTCAAAATCGAATAAGTCATATAAAATCAGCGGCTTATTCGAACATAGCTCCGCATCCGGACGCTCCCTCCCTCATATACAGCAAAGACCACTGAAATCCAAAATGCGTTTCAGTGGTCTGCCTTTATCGTTAATAAAATTCTAACGGTCTTTATCATCTTTTGTAAATTTGTCGATGGTTTCGTTCGCCTTATCTTTTGCATCTTCGACAAATTCTTTCGCTTTACCGGAGTTCTTATCTTTTTTGCCTTCTGATTCCAAATCTTTATCACCGGTTACGTTGCCGATTGTCTCTTTCAAATTACCTTTAGTCTGTTCTTTTCTGCTTTCATCACTCATATATAACACCTCTCATATAATGTATATCAGTCAATACCACTGTTGAATGTCGTCTAAACATCCTGAGAGTCCCATTCGCTTTTCAGCATGCGGTATAAGATGCAGTCATGATAGTGATCATATAGAAATTCATATTCTTTCATGACCCCTTCCGTGGTGAAATTGAGTGATTCCGGTATTTTACGGCTTCTTAAATTATTTAAGCCGGAGACAATTTCTATTCGGTTCAGCCTCAATACATCAAATCCATGAGCAACAATCGCGTCGACGCTTTTTCTCATCAGACCGTGGCCTTCGAAATCTTTACTGATCCAGTAGCCGATTTGTCCTCTTTTGGAATTCGGGTCTATCGAAGTGTACCCGCACATTCCGATGAATTCATCATTGTAGAACAGACCTAGCTCCATTCCCGTACCGAGCTCGATATTTTGCTGCCATGACTTTATCATGGCCACATATCTGTGGGAGGTCGTCGTATAATCCAGCCAGGGCAGCCATCTTTTCAGATAAATCCGGTTGTTGTTGACGACATCGAAAATCGTTTTGCGGTCGCGCTGTGTCAGTTCACGCAATTCCGTATCCTCATCTATATTAATTTTTATCATTTTCTTCACTTACTTTCTTATGATGAAATAATTCTCTTTCTCACTGCCGGATTGATTTTGCATGCATCTCCTCTGTTCAGGCGGTGTCTGTTACCGGCAATGAATTTATACAGACGGTTTCTGAAACATACAGGAATCACTTTGAAAACACTGAATATATTTGTCTTTGTCGCATCATTCAGCACTTCGATCACTGCATCACTCATGATATAAAGATCATCTGAATAATAAACTACTGAATCTATATTTTTTGGTAAAATATTTTCAAGCTCTTTTATCGACGCGAAGTATATTTTTTCGCGCCGGTCGAGTTTCACGATCCACTTCGCAAATGTATTGCACATTATACAGTCGTCATCGAAATATAATATACTGATAATACCACTCCTGTCATAATATAAAGGGGGATACGATGAAACAGCCAATCAATATCTTTTTATCTACATACTTCATAATCATTGCTTTGCTCTATTTGACGATGCGCTATACTTCTTTCGATATGAATGATGGATTGTTTTCAATTCTATGCGGTCTCTTCATTGTGATCATCTTCATACTGTACACGAAAAAACAGGTCACACTGAACATTTTCACAGTCAGTCTGATATTCCTCACTGCTCTGATGCTCCTGACCCGCCTTATAGAATAAAAAAGGGAAATAACATTTCGTTATCTCCCCTTCTCTCTTTATAAATCCAACAGGTTGACTTCTTCAAACTTTTCATGCGCTCTGTTGTAATACTGCACCGTATCTTTTTCGGTATCGAGTACACAGTAGCTCGCTTCCCATTCACCTTTCGGGATCGAGATGCTCCCCGGGTTGATACAGAATACACCATTGATATTCTCTGCGAGTGCAATATGCGAATGGCCGTATAAAGCGTATTTCGCTTCGAATTCAAGCGCTCTGTCACTGAGGACTTCACGGTCGCTCTTAATGTTATAGAGATGGCCGTGCGTCAGGAAAATATTTGATTCTTCATCATGTGCTTCCACAGGGAACCTGCTGTCATCATCCACATTGCCTCTCACTTTGTTGAATTTTTCGAGTTCAGGATTTTCAAATGTGAATTCGCTGTCCCCGAGATGGATATTCAAGTCTCCCGGATTATGGTCCAATGCACTTTGAACGATTTCATCTTCTCCATGATTGTCACTCACAATTAAAACTCTCATTAAAATTCTCCTTTTAATTTGAAGTTAATTTTTCAAAGACCTCTTTATCTTTCATCAGTTCTTTCAACGCTTTGCTTCTATGGCTTATTTTCCCTTTTTCGCCGCTGTTAATCATACCCAGATAGATTCCATCATAAGTCTTAAACAGAGGGTCATACCCAAAGCCGTAAGTACCAAAAGGTTCAGTCAGAATTTTACCTTCCAGTATACCTGTATAGGTTCTCGTCTTTTCACCAGGGATACTGAGCGCGATGACGCATGTAAAGTGGGCGCTTCTATCCGTAACGCCTTCCAGCACTTCAAGCAGTTTGGCATTATTTCTTTCATCCGTTGCATTTACACCTGAATATCTTGCCGAATAAACACCCGGTGCACCTTCAAGTGCGGTTACAGATAAACCGGAATCATCGCTGATGACAGGCAGGCCAAGTGCTTCGGATGCCGCCTCCGCCTTTAATATCGCGTTACCGCTGAAAGTATCCGCTGTTTCTTCAACTTCGAAATCTGACAGCATTTCCTTAATGCCGACGACTTCATAATCTGTGAATACTGCTTTGAAATCATTGATTTTTCCTTTGTTCCCTGTTGCGATTACTATTTTTCCTGTCATTATTACACCTACAATTCAATTTCTTGGATCTGATAATCCAGTCCCGGCAGCCAGTCACTGAGTACATATTCGAAACGGCTGCTGTCACCGTTGATCAGTATCGTGTGGACGATATCCTCTCTGGATGTTCTGAGTAAATTGTTATAATTCAGAATCGTACTCGTTTCACGGGCAGTTTCATACCCGGAGTCAATCACTTTCTTTTCATTGTTGAAATAGTTTTTTATCCCCATTGTCAAAAGTGGATAATGTGTACAGCCGAGAATGATCGTATCTGCATCGGTATGCCTATGTTTCTTCAATGACTGATGAATGATGATACCGGACACCACATCATCCTTATATCTCAGCTGTTCAACGAGCGGTACAAATTTCGGACAGGCCAGGCTGGTCACCGAAAAACTACTGTTGATGCCTGTGATAGCATCACTGTATGCATTCGATTTTACAGTGCCGGATGTTGCAAGCACCAATACTTTCCCGTTTATACTGTTTTGTATCGCACTTCTTGCACCCGGCTGAATCACTCCGAGTACAGGGATATCGAGTCGCTCCTTCAATATCGTAAGAGCTGCAGCCGTCGCCGTATTACATGCAATGACGAGCATTTTAATACCCTTGTCCATCAGATAGTCAGCAATCTGAATGGTATAATCCCTGACATCTTCCTGGCTTTTCTCACCATATGGGCATCTCGAAATATCACCGAAGTACAGAATTTTTTCATGCGGAAGCTGTCTGACGATTTCTTTGACTACAGTCATGCCGCCGACACCTGAATCCATGACGCCGATCGGTCTATCCATGAATATTCTTTTCACTTTCCCTGAGGATTGATTCAAGAATTTCAGGTAACAGATTGAGTTCCTTTTTATTCAGGTGGGCGGTAATATCGCGAATATAGGAAATCCGTTTATTAATCACTTTATTGATGATTTCTTTACCCGTCTCTTCCATCTTGACCAGTACGAGGCGTTTATCACTCTCGGATTTATACCTTTTCACCAGTTTTAATTTTTCCAGTTTGTCTACGATATCCGTTGTTGTGGAATGTGCAAGATACATTCTGTTGGACAGTTCACCGATAGTGATGCCCTCTTTATCCCCTACCCATTGCAGTGCAACAAACTGCGGCGGAGAGATTTCATACTCTTTTAATATTTCACGGCCGTGCGCTCTGACATGCACTGAAATATACCTGATAGATTTTTCTATTGAGATGATTAAATCTTTATCTGCCATAAATTCCAGTCCCTACTATCATTTTTGTATTAATTATATCGTAAATCAGCGTAAAAAAATAGGAAGAGCATGAGCTCTTCCTGAATATATACTGATTAGTCCACCTGGTGGTCGCTTCCGAAGAAGGACTTGAACATGTGGAATGTTGTTTCTCTCTGCATTGCAGCAATGGACGTAGTGAGTGGAATTCCCTGCGGACAAGCTTCCACACAGTTCTGCGCCATTCCGCATTCTGCGACGCCGCCGACACCCATAAGAGCATCGAGACGCTCGTCTTTGTTCATGCTGCCCGTCGGGTGCAGGTTGAACAATCTCACCTGTGAAATTGCTGCTGCTCCCATGAAGCTTGATTTGTCGTTGACGTTCGGACAAACTTCCAGACATACACCACAAGTCATACATTTCGAAAGTTCATATGCAGTCTGACGTTTTTTCTCAGGCATTCTCGGTCCAGGACCAAGGTCATAAGTACCATCAATCGGCACCCATGCCTGAACACGTTTCAAGTTGTCGAACATGAATGAACGGTCAACCTGCAAGTCTTTGACGATTGGGAATGTTGACATAGGCTCAAGCTTGATCGGCTGCTCGAACTGGTCGATAAGAGCCGTACAAGATTGTCTTGCCGTACCGTTGATCACCATGGAACAGGCACCGCAGACTTCCTCCAGACAATTCATATCCCATGTTACCGGTGTTGTCTTGTCACCTTTGGCATTCACAGGGTTTCTCTGAATTTCCATCAGTGCACTGATTACGTTCATATTCTCTCTGTAACCGACTTCGAATTCTTCCCAATAAGGACTGGACTCAGGGTTTTCCTGACGTTTTATATTTATTTTGATTACTTTATTATCAGCCATTACTTATCGGCACCTCCTTTAGATTTTGAAGTGTAGTCACGTTTACGCGGCGGAATCAAGCTCACATCTACATCCTCATATTCAAATCTTGGTGCTTCCAGCTCCCCTTCGAAATGAGCTTTCGTAGTTTTCAGCCACTCTTCGTCATTACGCTCAGGGAAATCAGGTTTGTAGTGGGCGCCGCGTGATTCGTTACGGTTGAGTGCACCGATGGTGATGACACGCGCAAGCACCAGCATGTTCCACAGCTGTCTTGTAAAGAAAGCCGCCTGGTTACTCCACTTCTTCGTATCATTGATGTTGATGTTTTTATAACGCTCCATCAACTCAACAATTTTCTTATCCGTTTCTTCAAGACGGTCATTATGTCTGACTACAGTTACGTTGTCTGTCATAAGTTCGCCAAGCTCTTTATGGATGACGTAGGCATTCTCTTCGCCATTCATATTCATGATGTTATTGAATTTGTCTTCTTCAGCCTTTTTCGCTCTCTCATATATTGACTCATCAAGATCTTCATAAGATTTATCAAGTTCTTTGACATATTCGATTGCTTTAGGACCTGCGACCATACCGCCGTAGATGGCAGAAAGTAATGAGTTCGCACCAAGACGGTTACCCCCGTGCTGTGAGTAATCACACTCACCTGAAGCAAACAGTCCCGGTACGTTTGTCATCTGGTTATAGTCTACATAGAGACCGCCCATTGAGTAGTGTACTGCCGGGAAGATTTTCATCGGTACTTTGCGAGGGTCATCCCCTGTAAACTTCTCATAGATTTCAATGATACCGCCAAGTTTGACATCCAGCTCATGCGGATCTTTGTGTGAAAGGTCAAGGTAGACCATGTTCTCACCGTTGATACCCAGTTTCTGATTCACACACACGTCGAATATTTCACGTGTTGCGATATCACGGGGAACAAGGTTACCGTAGTCCGGATATTTTTCTTCAAGGAAGTACCAAGGTTTACCGTCTTTATACGTCCAGATCCTTCCGCCTTCACCACGGGCTGATTCACTCATCAGACGGAGTTTATCATCTCCCGGTATCGCTGTCGGGTGAATCTGAATGAATTCACCGTTCGCATAAATCGCACCCTGCTGGTATACGATTGATGCTGCTGAACCGGTATTGATCATAGAGTTAGTAGATTTACCGAAGATGATGCCGGGACCGCCTGTTGCCATGATGACAGCATCGGATTTAAATGTTCCAATCTCGCCGCTGTCTATCTTCTGTGCAGTAATACCACGTGATTTTCCTTCATCATCCAGAACCACACCGAGGAATTCCCATCCTTCAAACTTATTCACAAGCCCGTCAACTTCATGTTTACGAACCTGTTCATCAAGTGCGTACAAGAGCTGCTGCCCCGTTGTTGCACCGGCATATGCAGTCCTATGGTACAAAGTACCGCCAAAACGTCTGAAGTCAAGAAGACCTTCCGGCGTTCTGTTAAACGTAACACCCATACGGTCCAACAGGTGAATGATTTCCGGCGCCGCATCAGTCATTGCTTTTACCGGGGGCTGGTTTGCCAGGAAGTCACCGCCGTAAACCGTGTCGTCAAAATGTATAGCAGTTGAATCGCCCTCACCTTTTGTATTGACTGCTCCATTTATACCGCCCTGGGCACATACAGAGTGGGATCTTTTCACAGGTACGATTGAAAACAAATCAACTTCGGCACCTGTTTCTGCTGCTTTAATCGTCGCCATAAGGCCGGCTAACCCACCGCCGACAACGATGATTTTATTGTTCGCCATGTTTTACACTCCTCTAATTAAATAAACGCTAATATTGCCTGGATTCCGATGACACTCACCACTACAAATACAAGAAGTGATGCATAACCCATATATTTCTGGGCTTTGTCCGACTGTGTGATACCCCACGTGATCATGAAGCTCCATAAACCGTTCGCAAAATGGTATACGGTTGCAAGAATACCCACAATGTAGAATACCAGCCATAACGGATTCGCTACGATATCCGCGACGAGATCAAAGTCCAGATCATGACCCAGGAATACCTGTACTCTTGTCTGATAGACGTGGATGGCTATGAATACAAAAGCCAGCACACCTGAAACTCTCTGTAATAAAAAGCTGATGTTGCGGAACGTACTCGGATAACCGTACTTGTACTTGGCTGTGAAAGCTATGTAAATACCATAAATACCATGGAATAAGATCGGTATATAAATAACAAAAATCTCCAGGAATATTACGAATGGTAAATTAGCCATAAAACCGGCCGCCGCATTGAACTCCTCCTCGCCTCTAGTTGCAAAGTGGTTAACCACCAGGTGTTGTACCAAAAAGACACCCAGAGGAATAACACCAAGCAACGAGTGAATTCGGCGTATTAAAAAACTTGAATCTTGTTTCGACACTTGAATTCCCCCCTAACTCTACTATAAGTTACATTTTCACAATGTCTATTTTACGCCTAAGGATACTATAAATCAAGGCACTTTGACGTCGAATCGTCTTGCTTTTTAAAGATTGTGAAAACTTAATCATGCAAAGTTACTTAATACCCTCAAGAATATGCTCTGCAACATTTTTGGGAATTCCTATTTCTATGAAGTCATTCACTTCTTTATCCTTCATTCTTTTTATCGAACCAAAGTGTTTCAACAGCTTCTGTTTTCTTTTCGGGCCGACGCCTTCAATGTTATCGAGTACGGACATTGACTGTGATTTACTTCTGATACTTCTGTGGAAACTGATTGCAAAACGGTGCACTTCATCCTGTATGCGCTGCAGCAGATAAAAGCTCTGGGAGTTTTTCTTCATCGGCACAATCTCTCCGTTGTCACCGAATAACAGCTCCGCAGTCTGATGTTTATCATTTTTCGCGAGTCCGGCAACAGGGATATCCAGAGACATCTCATCCAGCAGTACACTCTTGACCGTGTTCATGTGACCGAGCGCACCGTCGACGATGATCAGGTTCGGCAAAGGCAGTTTTTCTTTCAGCACTCTTGTATACCTTCTTCTGACAGCCTCTGCCATCGATGCATAGTCATCAATATCTTCGACTGTTTTAATCTTGTATTTCCTGTAGTTTTTCTTACTCGGTTTACCGTCGACGAAAGACACCATTACACTCACAGGATCCACACCTTGTATATTCGAGTTGTCAAAGGCTTCGATGCGGATTGGCGTCTCTATATCCAGCGCTTCACCGAGCGCTTCAATTGCCTTGACCGTGCGTCTTTCATCACGTTCAATGATGTCGAACTTATTGTCTATCGCAATCTTCGCGTTTTTAATGGCCAGTTCGACCATCTCTTTTTTAGCTCCGCGCTGGGGCTGGAATAATTTCGATTCGAGGACTTCTCCTATGATGTCTTTATTAAACTCCCTCGGTATATGGACTTCTTTAGGCAGCAGGCTGGATTTCAGATCATAGAACTGAACAATATATCTGTAAAATTCTTCTTCGATATCATCCTGGATTGGGAACAGTTCCGCTTTTTTCTCTATCAGGTTCCCATTCCTGATGAGCAGTACCGAAATGGACATCCATCCTTTCGATACACTGTAGCCGAATACATCTCTTGAAGTCATATCTGCTGTCATCATCTTCTGCTTCATCATCGTATTTTCAATATGTCCTCTCAAGTCCCGGTATTCTTTCGCCTTTTCAAATTCAAGGGCTTCCGAGGCGGCCTCCATCTTATCTTTCAGATCCTGCATGATCTGATCGGTCTCTCCATTTAGGAAACGGGTGATGCCCTGGATCATTTCATCATACTGTTCCTGTTTCACTTCATACACGCACGGCCCGAGACACTGGTCGATATGATAATAAAGACAAAGCTTATCCGGCATCGTGTTACATTTTCTGAGCGGATATATACGGTCCAGCAGTTTCTTTGTTTCATGGGCACTGTAGGCATTCGGATACGGTCCAAAATAAGTACCGGAAGACGGTTTTACCGTTCTCGTGACGAGCAGACGGGGATGTTTTTCTTTAGTTATTTTGATGAAAGGGTAACTTTTGTCATCTTTAAGGAGTATATTATATCTCGGATAATGTTTTTTTATCAGATTCAATTCCAAAAGCAGCGACTCCACTTCTGTTGAAGTCACTATGAAATCAAAATCTGTAATTTCACGTACGAGGCGCATCGTCTTTTCATCATGGGCACCGGTAAAGTATGACCTTACACGGTTTCTTAAATTTTTGGCTTTGCCGACATACAGTATTTCCCCATACTTATCCTTCATCAGATAACAACCGGGTTCGGTCGGCAGCACCGAAAGTTTCAATTTTAATTCTGTCATGGTCATCCCTCTTTAAACTGTACAAATATAAAAAAACCGCCATTCCAGGCGGTTAAATTTTAAGCGTGTTTTTCAATCAATGCTACAAGTTGTTCTTTTGGCTGGAAGCCGACAACTTTATCAACCGGCTCTCCATCTTTGAATAGGATGAGAGTCGGGATACTCATTACTTCATACTCACTTGCAGTTGTGCCGTTAGCATCAACATCCAGTTTAGCGATGTTTGCTTTACCTTCAACCTCAACCGCAACTTCTTCAAGTACTGGAGCGATCATTTTACATGGTCCACACCAAGTTGCCCAAAAGTCAACCAAAGTTACGCCATTCGCAACTTCTTCTTTAAAATTCGAATCATTCACATCATATAATGCCATGTTTATATACCTCCATTATTTCCAATTTATAAATTGATTATAACTCATTGTCAGTTTGTCCACAATCGAATTGCTTTAAGTTAAAAACAATAAATAGAATATTCCGGCGACAAACATTACAATCGCCACTGCAATTAAAACTTTAGCCAATTTAAGCATATCAAAATTATCCAAGTGCTCACCTACTTCATTTCAACAATCGTGACGCCGAAGCCGCCCTCGTTTGGCAGTCCCATCCTGTAGGACTTCACTTTAGGATGTTGTTTCAGATGCTGCTGCACTCCTTTTTGAAGTGCGCCGGTACCTTTACCGTGTATGATTTCAACCTGACTGTAACTGCTCAACAGCACCTGGTCCAAATATTGATCCAGCTTGATGAGTGCTTCTTCATATCTCTGTCCGCGCAGATCCAGGCTGCTTTTAACTGCAGTCTTGCCCGTTCTTCTCGAGACAGGACGTGAAATTTTTTCTTTCTTCCTCTTTTTGAGTTCTTTAAGCGGGATGTTCATCTTCAATATGCCCATCTGAACAATCGCTTCATCTTTTTCTATTGACAAAATCTCACCTTTTTGACCGTATGACAATACATCCACATTGTCACCCACATTGAATGTTTCGACTTTCTCGTTTTCAATGTGCTGTTTCAGTGATTCCTGATAATAGCTGTCCCTTAAGTTTTTTCTTTTGGCGATGATTTCATGCTCTTCAAGGTTTTTAGCGCCGCTCTCTTTCATCTTATTCAGTTCATCGATGATTTCTTCGGCTTTTATTTCACTCTGTTTAATGATCCTGTTCGCTTCATTGCGTGCTTCTTTATGCAGTTTCTCTTTATATTCCTGATACTGCTCATGATTATTCTGCAGTTCCTGCTGCAGTCTTTCTGCTTCCTGTAATGCTTCCTGTGTCTCTTCTTCATATTTACGGGCGTTGGTCGTATGATTTTCCAAGGCTGTAATCATATCATTGACATCTTTTGAATCGGATTTGACAAGCTCTTTCGCCCTGTTGATGATGGACGGGGATAATCCGAGCTTGTTTGAAATTTCAAATGCATTGGATCTTCCCGGGATGCCCATAAGAAGACGGTATGTCGGCGATAATGTATTGACATCAAATTCTACGCTTGCGTTGATGACATCCTCACGTGTATAGCTGAATGATTTAATCTGCGGGTAGTGCGTCGTAGCAATCAGTGTCGACTGCTTGGCAAGCAGGTTTTCTATAATCCCGATAGCAAGAGCTGCACCCTCTTCAGGATCTGTGCCTGCACCGACTTCATCCAGCAGTACAAGAGTTTCATCATCAGCATTATCAATGATGACTTTTGTATTCGTCAGATGGCTCGAAAATGTGGAGAGTGACTGCTCGATCGACTGCTCGTCACCTATGTCACTGTATACCTTTTTAAAGATTGGCAGAATGCTGCCGTCCCTTGCAGGCACAGGGATGCCCGACTGTGCCATCAGCTGAGCGAGACCGATTGTTTTTAAAATGACTGTTTTACCGCCGGTGTTCGGTCCGGTGATGATGACAGCAAGTGATTCTTCATCGATGGTGATATCATTTTTGACCACCTCTTCCGGATTGATCATCGGATGGAATGCAGCAGGCAGGTAAACTTTTCGTATATCACTGATTTCCGGCTTCGTCGCGCCGATTGCAGCACCGTATTTTGCTTTTGAAAATACCATATCCAGATGATGCAGATGGTCATCTATCATCGTCAGTTCTTCAGACACTTCTGCAGTCTGTGCGCTCAGTTCGTACAAGATACGTTCTATTTCAAGTGCTTCATCGTCTCTCAAGCCCTGTATCCTGTTAGTCATCTGCACGACTGCCATCGGCTCCATGTAGACTGTCTGGCCGCTCTGCGACATATCATGGACAATCCCGTTGAACTCGGAACGGTATTCGATTTTAACCGGGACGACGTATCTGTTATTTCTCATTGTAATGATACCGTCGCTCAGTTTCCTCTGCTGATTGCCGCGTATCAGGTCGTTCAGTTTATCACGGATCTTGCCTTCCTCCGAATTGATTTTCCTACGGATGCGCAGGAGATTTTCGGATGCATGGTCAAGCACAGTCGCATCATCGACTGTGCTGACTATTTTCTTATATAGATGGTGGATGTCCGGCAGGCCGAAAATATAATGCCCGATGGCATCAAGCTCCACTTCGTCCTCATTGAACTCTTCGAAGACTTTATTCAAAGACTGCTTTCTGAAAAGCAGGTTTTTTATATCGTTGAAATCACTGATTGACAGCATACTGCCGATGACGGCTCTGTTTACATGTTCTTTGACATCGGAAATTCCTGCCATTTCAACGTTGCGGTATCTTAAAATGGTGGAAGCATCATCCACTTCATCAATCATCTGTCTGACAGTTCCAATTTCATTCGAAACCATTTCAGGGTTTATGAGCCGTTTCGTCTTATCACTGACAGCATATTCCTTCAGCTGCGATAGTATTTTATCGAATTCCAGTGTACTAAATGTTCTATCATTCATTCTAAAACCTCTATTTTTGCTTATTTATAAATTTGCGGAATTCTTCTCGTGTCATCGTGTTGATGACCTGACCCTTTTTAACGAATCCTTTTTGAAGTGTCGCAACACCATATTTCATAAAGTCCAGATGATCCGTATGGTGTGCGTCAGTATTCACCGTCAATTTAATATCCTGATGACGCATTGCATCAGCATTGATATCCAGTCTCATCGGATTGGCATTCACTTCAAGTACCGTGTTAGTCTCACGGGCGAGTTCCATCAGATGCTCCATGTCGACAGGATAACCTTCACGTCTGCCGATCAGTCGCCCTGTCGGATGTGCGATATGTCTCACATATGGATTTCTGCACGCAGATTCCAGACGGTGCATAATCTCTTCTTCCGTCTGCTGGAAGCTCGAGTGGATTGCTGCGATGACGTAATCCAGTTCTTTCAGCATATCATCTGAATAATCCAGTGTACCGTCTTTCAAGATATCCATTTCAGTTCCGGAATAAACATCGATTTCATCATATTCTTCATTAATCTGTCTGATCTCCTCAATTTGGGCCATGAGTCTTTTTTCATCCAATCCGTTTGCGATACGCAGACTTTTCGAGTGATCTGTGATGACCATATATTCATATCCTCTTTCAATACACGCCTCAACCATCTCTCTGACTGAGAATGCACCGTCACTGTAGACCGTATGCATATGAATATCACCTTTAATATCATCCAGCGTCACAATCTCTCCGATGTCGAGATTGGTCTCTTCTCCTGTTTCGCGCATTGCCGGCGGAATAAAGTCCAGATCAAAATGATTGTAGAACTCTTCCTCTGAATTGAACGTGAGTGTTTCACCGTTCGATTCCACACCGTATTCACTGATCTTTTCATTACGGGCTTTCGCAATCTGACGCATTTTTACATTATGGTCTTTGGAGCCGGTAAAATGATGCAGTGTCGAATAGTATTCCTCTTCAGTAACGAACCTGAAATCGACGTTGATATCCTGCATATCATCCTGAATGATGATGGACAGTTTCTTATCACCGCCCGCTACAGTTTCCGTGACGAATTCCTGCTCAAGTATATTTTTTGTGAATACTTCGACATCTTCCGTAATCAATATATAGTCGATGTCCCTGCTCGTTTCTTTCATGCGGCGTGCACTGCCGGCAACATCATACTTGATGACATGCGGACTTTCTTCCAGAAAAACTTCAATAATATCTCTGAAGCGCAGAATCTGGTTTATCGCATAGCGTTCGGGCCGAGTTAAAATATCATCGATTGCTTTACTGATATTCTCCTCTGTTTTTTTGCCGAAACCCGGGAGCTCGCTGATTTCTTCATTTTCACAGGCATTCTTCAGCCCTTCCAACGTATCGATTTCAAGCGCCTTATAAATCTTGACGATCTTCTTCGGGCCGAGCGTCGGAATCTTTGTCATCTGTACAAGTCCCGCAGGTACGCTTTCTTTAAGCTCATCCAGTACAGTGGAATTTCCAGTCTCCACATATTCTGTGATGACCTCATTTGTACCTTTCCCTATACCTTTGATATCGTCGAATCTGTCAATTTCTGACAGTGACCTCGGATCCGTTTCAAGAGATTGGGCCGCCTTACGGTAGGCGGACACTTTAAATGGATTCTCCAAAGAGAGTTCCATGTATACTGCAATGTTTTCAAGTAGTCTGATTATATCTTTTTTAGTCATAATTTCCTCCAAAAAAAGAGCCATATCACTATGACTCGATTTGTAACCACTCCATGAATTTGTCGGAGAGGATAAATGTGTGTTCCAATATGAAGTTTGCAAGACCTGAGCCCTGTATGGCTGTTTGGATAAATTCTAACGGCACCATCGAAAGCATGAATAAAATGACAACAAGAACATACATAGTCTCAAATAAACCTAATACCGCTCCGACGATTTCGCCAACGATGCCGAAAACCGGTATTTGCTGAAAGTAATCAAATGCACTGACGATCAATTGGATTACAATTTTCGTCACTATGAATATTACAAAAAATGCAGACATATCATAATATGCATATTCTGCATCCACTATGTTTGGAAAGATTGGATTGGCCAGAGTCTCTGTCGTCGACGGATATGGCAGTATAAGATCCAGCCTTGAAGCCAGATGCTCAAAATTGAGTGCAGCAATAATCACCGCGGCAATCGTACCGATCAGATGAAAAAGCTGCAGTACAAAGCCCCTTCTATATCCAACTATCATTCCGATTATAAGTAAAATTAATATTATTAAAGTCATACGTCTCGTCCCTGGTCAGATTGTTCTTCAATCAGTTCATCATATTTCTGTTTCAATTTCACGTAATCATCCATTACGTTTACCGCCGTCAGCACCGCTTTCCTTGTCGTATCCAGGCCGGCACTCTTTGACCCGATTTCTTTCATCTTCTCGTCGACAAGATTCGCAATATGCCTGATGTGTTCCGGCTCATCCCTGCCTATTATAGTATATTGCTGATCATTGATATCAACGTAAATACGATTTTTATATTCAGCCATAATGTGTCTGCCTCCTTTATCCAAACTGTCTACAAATTATGTTATCATTAATTTATTATACTTATCAGCAATGGATTTCACAAGTAAAGTAATTAGAAAATAATAAAGGACTTTTATGATATGAACTATGATCAGCATAACACCATCGGCAGCGATGAAGCCGGCGTCGGAGATTATTTCGGTCCGATGACCGTGTGCGCTGCCTACGTACCGAAAGATAAAATTGCATTATTGAAAGAACTCGGCATCAAAGATTCCAAAAACCTGTCCAACAGCACAGTGATCAAGCTGGCCGGCGACCTGATTCATACGGTGGCATATTCACTTGTTGTACTCGACAATCCCTCCTACAATAAAAAGATTGACGAAGGCTGGAATATCGTCAAACTGAAAGCCGTCCTCCACGACCATTGCATCAAAAATGTATACAACAAACTGGACGGAACAGAACAGCAGAAGATGGATAGAATCGTCATCGACCAGTTTACGACATTGAACGCCTATAACAAATACGTACCCGAACCGTTCATGCTGGATAAAATCCATCAGGAAACCAAAGCCGAAAGCAAATCACTGGCCGTTGCAGCTGCCAGCATCATCGCCCGGGCAAAATACCTGGAACAGATGGCCAACCTCGACAAGACACTGAAAGACACGGTGCCGAGAGGCGCAAGCAAAAAAGTCGATGCATTCGCAGCAAAACTTGCCAAAAAGAACGGCATGGACTTCGTCGATAACATCACTAAAAAGCACTTCAAGACAAGGGAGAAAGTCCAGGCACTGCTGAGGTAGTTGATTAAATCTGATTTATGTATTAAATGACATGAAAGGCATGATAAATTGCGTTTCGTGTCATTTTTTATTGGGCAGTGACAACGAACA
>DEQG01000086.1:0-163 GCA_002360325.1 Salinicoccus sp. UBA3372
AGTTAGCCGTGGCTTTCTGGTTAAGTACCGTCACTCAATGAGCAGTTACTCTCACTGACATTCTTCCTTAACAACAGAGTTTTACGAGCCGAAACCCTTCTTCACTCACGCGGCGTTGCTCCGTCAGACTTGCGTCCATTGCGGAAGATTCCCTACTGCTGCC
>DEQG01000086.1:247-10557 GCA_002360325.1 Salinicoccus sp. UBA3372
TGGTGAGCCGTTACCCCACCAACCAGCTAATGCGCCGCAGGCCCATCCATCAACGGCACCAAAAGCGCCTTTCAACTTCAGGACTTATGTCCGGAAGGTTCATCCGGTATTAGCCACGGTTTCCCGCGGTTATCCCGGTCTGATGGGTAGGTTGCCTACGTGTTACTCACCCGTCCGCCGCTCGGGGCCGAGGAGCAAGCTCCTCATTCCCGCGCTCGACTTGCATGTATTAGGCACGCCGCCAGCGTTCATCCTGAGCCAGGATCAAACTCTCCATAAATGGAAAGCTCTGCTGAGCTCATCGATACATCAGTATCATCTTTGCGTGTTGTGTTGTTCGCCTCAACTTTGCGCTCCTATATTATAGAAGCTTTTATCGGAATTAAACGTTGACATATTGTCATTCAGTTTTCAATGTTCTCGTTTCGGTGTTGCTTTAATATCTTATCATAGCTCTAAAAATTTTGCAATGATAATTTAATATGAATTTAACAAAATTAATATTCGCTGATTTATATCGTTGTTTTTCGCTCCTGTTCAAAGCGACTACGCAATAATATCAAGTTTCCAAACCAACGTCAACACTTTAATCATATCTTTTGTTGTAGTTTTACCAGAATGACATTTTTGCTGCAAAATAATATATGAAAGCCGCATGAGACCATGTTTCTGGTATCAGACGGCTTTACATTAATTTATTATTCACTTCTATACTTTTAGTTGTCTTTATTTTTGACGCTGCCTCTTTTACGGTCTTTTGCTCTCTTCTTATTATTACTCTTGATGTCTTTCTTCTTTTGCTTTGTCAATCTTTCCCGTTCAGCTTTTTCATCGCGTTCTTTTCTCAGTTCTTTACGCTTCTCCTCATTGATATCACTCTTTGTGGTTCTGCCCCGCTCCTTCTTTTCTCTTTCAGAAGCTTCTATATAATCCGGCAGCTTGATCAATTGATAGGCATTCATCACTAAAATCGCAAAAACAGACCTGAAAATCCAGGAAGTATCATCAACGACCATGAAAGGAATCATAGTAACAGCTGTAATGAATACCATAAAGAATAGTGAAGGTATGAAAACATTCGCATCCTTGACCTGCTTATTCTTATAGCGGGCGACCATTACACCGACCACTATCATCAATATTGGTATCCACATGAAGCCCCAGACAGAGCCTTCTTCCACACCGACTTCATAAAATCGGAAATAGAACAGATCGAAAATCGCATAAATGATAAGAAGCAATTGGATATACGGCCAGAAACCTTTAAATATCCCCAAACCTAACGGGTGTATGAAAAGATAGATGAAAAATGCGACCTGACTGATTGTCGCAATCAGTAACCCGAATGTGATGAACCACACCAGGCCGGCTAAAAACTCCCCGATGTTGCCGGTGAATAAGTAGCTCGTCACATTTTCATACTCTAATATCAGGCTGATAACAGTGGATATGGCTGTACCAATAAGTAAAGTAGTAAAATAAAACTTAACTAAATATTTTGATGTCATAAAGCTTTCTCCTACTATTCTTTACTTTGTTCATCTTTACTTTGTGCAATAATACTGTTGGCGATATCTGTGTAAATGTCACTGATTTTATCATCTTTATAAATTGACGGTGCAAAATCGTCATGATCCCACTTCGGCTGTCCAAGCGGTACCTGTCCAAGTAACGGCACTTCCAGATCTGCAGCAAGCTTCTCTCCGCCGCCTGTACCGAATACATATTCCTTCTGCCCGCTGACTTCACTTTCAAAGTAACTCATATTTTCAATCACACCGATGATTTCATGGTCTGTATGCAATGCCATCGAACCTGCACGCGCTGCAACGAATGCCGCTGTTGGGTGTGGTGTTGTAACAATAATCTCTTTACTGTGCGGCAGCATCTGATGTACGTCCAGTGCCACGTCGCCTGTACCCGGCGGCAAGTCCAGAATCAGGTAGTCCAATTCACCCCACTGAACTTCATTAAAGAAGCTCGTCAGCATTTTACCCAGCATAGGTCCGCGCCAGATGACCGGTGTATTCTCTTCCACGAAGAATGCCATGGATATCACCTGTACACCATAACGTTCCACCGGAATGATCTTTTCGCCTTCGACTGCAGGCTTATCAACAATTCCCATCATGTCCGGTACACTGAAACCATAAATGTCCGCATCAATGATGCCGACATTTTTACCGGCCTTTGCCAGTGATACCGCAAGGTTGACCGATACCGTTGATTTACCAACGCCGCCTTTACCTGAGGCAACGGAGATGAATTCAGTCTTTCCGTCACTGAATTGACTTTCTATCGGGGATGCCTCATTGCCTCTGTGCTCATTGATCAGGTCATCTGCCAACTCTTCAAAACGGATGCCGACTGTTGCAAAACCATTTTCCTTCAATATATCAACAACCTTCATTTGTAAATCCAGCTGTTCCTGTCCGCCCAGGCGTCCTATGGCGAGTTTAACACTGACGTGTTCTTTTTCTTCTTTGATCTTAACTTCCGCGATACCTTCAGTTTCGCTCAAAGGTACGTTTAAAACCGGGTCATTTATCTCGCCCAGAAGCTCTTCTACTTCTTTAGTTGATAACATCGTTTTTCTCCTTTATCTACAAAATTCAATATAACAATCATAACATAATCAACATACCAAAATTAAAAAATATCCAAACACTTTATGATAAATGTTTGGATATTCAGCCTTAAGTCTTAGTTATTCATTTCTGCTGTCTTCTGAATCTACTTTCTTTTCAAATTTGGCAAGTTGCTTTTCTGCAAATGAACGTCCGCCGATACCGAATGATATTGCAAATGCTACAGCTACTGCACCAAGAATTAGAAGGAACGCAGCATTTACGATGCTTTCGGCAAAGTTCAACTGATCCAACGTCATAAATATCGCAACAATGATCAGCAGGTATTTAATGACTTCACCAAAGAGTCTGTTGCCTGTGCTTTTAACAATGACGGAAGATATGATGTTCCCTCCGACAAAACCAAGTGCAAGAATGATTGCCGCTGAAAGAACAAGCGGCAGGTACGCAATGATTGCCGCACCGATTGTGTTTAAGATCTCTAAATTCAGTACACTTAAGGCTTCAACTACGAAGAATAAACCGATAAGTGTTGTCACAATCCATCCTGTTGCTACCGGGATATCCACTGCATCTTTGTTCTGTCCGAAATTGACATACTTGTTATATTTACTTGCGTTGATGTTCGCAAGAAGGTTTCGGACCAGAGTTCCTACCAATTTAGCAATGAATAGACCGAGAACTAAAAGTACTGCCGAAACCAACAGTGTAGGCAGGAAGTTCAGTATGTTCGTCATCATCTGACTGATTGGTGATGCGACCGAATCCATGTTCAGCGCTGAGAATACTGCTGGTAAAAATAAAATGAATACCAGATAGTAGGCGATTTTACCCAGTGTCTGTATGAAGCCTTCAGAAGTCTGTCCGCCTTCAGTGGCACTTACAAGCCCTTTTTTCTGCAGCCACTCTTCAAAGCCAAGTGCTCCAAGACCCTTTACAATGACGTTTTTAATGACCGTGGCAATTATCCAGGCCAGCAGTAAGTATAATAATGCTGCGATTAAACTTGGTATGAAATTAATGACGTTTGAAAACATATCATTAAATGCATTCCCGATGTTAGACATAAATGTAATCTCTCCTTATTATTTTGTGATATAAATTCTCTTGCCATAAGAAGTTACTTTTAAACGGAAATCTCTGAAAAAAAGTAAATATTGCCTAAATAACCACGTATATGTAAGCATTTAAAATACACCTTATATGCGTTGTGAATGGAATACTGCATTAATTGGGCTTTTTTTGAGAGTCGTCGGGTTATATATTTTTTGTCTTTCATCACTTCCATCATTCGGAAAATTCCGATAATACCATTGCTTTTATTTTCGATGTTTTATAATATTTATTCAAGTCATATAATCAGGGCTTTATTTATGATTTAAAAATTGAATATGGGGGACGTTTGAAATGGAAACTATTACAGCAATATCTGACTTTCTGTGGGGCTATCCGATTATCATTGCTCTTCTCGTTGCAAGCGTTTTTTTAACGTTTCGTTTGAAATTTTTCCAGTTCAGAAGGCCATTGTACATTTTCCAGCAGACAATTGGGCAAGTGGGTAAAAAATCGAAAGGAAAAGGGACTATCACACCATTCCAGACATTGACAACTGCACTGTCATCCACAATCGGTGCTGCAAATATCGTCGGTGTTCCTGTTGCAATCATGCTCGGGGGGCCCGGCGCGCTGTTCTGGATGTGGGTGATCGCTTTTCTCGGGATGGCTTTGAAATTCGGGGAAACAGTACTGGGCGTGTATTATCGCGAGAAAAACGCAATCGGTGAATATGTCGGCGGGCCGATGTACTATATGCAAAATGGTATCAAGTGGCCGAAAATCGGTAAGTTTCTCGCCGTCTGGTATGCTTTCTTCCTGATGATAGAGTTAATACCCAGCATAATGGTACAAAGTAATTCTGTTGCGAGTACAGTCAGTACTACATTCTCCGTCCCGCCATTGATTACAGGCATTATTGTCGCTGTCCTTGCCGGTATCGTCGTGTTCGGAGGAGTCAAGCGTATTGGACGCGTCACTTCATACTTGGTTCCATTCATGGCTTTCTTCTATATTATTGCGGGTGCTATCATCATTTTGATAAATATCGATATGATACCTGAAATATTGGCTCTGGTATTTACAGAAGCTTTCAACCCGACTGCTGCACTCGGAGGCGGAACCGGCGTTGTGCTTGCAGAATCCATCCGGTGGGGATTTGCCCGTGGTATATACAGTAACGAAGCAGGCTTGGGTACATCACCTATTGCCCATGCTGCTGCAAAAACTGACCACCCGATCCGACAGGCATTTTGGGCCGTTATACAAATTATGGTCGATACACTGATCATTTGTACGATTACCGGCCTGGTTGTATTGATGACTGGGGTATGGCAGCACAATGATGCCCATAAGGACAATGTCAGGGAATCACTGACGGCACGTGCTTTCGAAGATACTTTCGGCGCATTTGGCGGTGGACTGATTGCCGTCGCTTTAATATTCTTTGTTTTCTCTACAGTGACAGTCGTTATATTTTATGGTGCAAGACAGGCTGAATTCCTATTTGGGCTATGGGCAGGTAAAGTGATCAAAGTTGTTTACATCATATCCATCATCATCGGTGCCATAGGCGGGGCAGCATTCTTCTGGTCTCTGCTTGACCTGACTTTATTCTTTGTCGTACTGCCTAACCTGATCGCCGTACTAATTATGTCGCCAAAAATCGTAGAACTCTATAACGAATTCTTCCATACGGAAGGTAAGTATTATAAGAAGTATAAAGAACAATAAGAAAAAAGAGCTGCTTTCGCAGCTCTTTATTTTCTAACCGATCATTATTTTATTTAACTCTTCCGCATCCTTTATGTCGATGCCGAGCTTATCCAAAGTCAATCCTATTTCAAAATAATCTCTTTCAAGCAGTACACCTGTAAGTGTTATGACCGAGTCCATAACAGGAGTGTCAACACCGACAGCGTCAGCAATGCTTGCCCAAAGGACCAGGCCGCTTTCAACATCTTCTGTTATATAGCGGTTTTCCAGATCAGTCGGTCCCAATATCTCCTTCAGTATCGGCGATTCATTGAATTGTTCCAGCAGCGGCTTACCTTTTTCAAAATATCCGCTTCTCTCGCTGCGGGCGGACTTATCCACCGCTTCATAGCCCAGTACTTTACATATTTTTTGGCGTTCCTCATCAATTTTGTGGACGACGTTTACGGTATGTTCCGTGATACCTTCTTTATATAAATAAAAAGAATCACCTGCGTAGTCAATCCGGCCTGCATTTAATATCGAAGGGCCGGGGTGGCTTTCAGGGTTGCCGTTATTCAATGTCACTTCAATGATTGTATCCGCTTTGATAAAGTCATACATTTCGCTTAATACTTTTAGCATTGCATCGGTATCTTTAGCCGGATACGCTGCAAACAGATTGTGCTGATTGTAACCGAGCAGATTCGCTTCATTCGTTTCTGGATTGTATCTTGAAGCGTAAGTGAGTGACATGGATTCTCCCACTTTGACATCTTTTTCTATACCCATCTTCTGGAGGACATTGCGCAGTCTGATACTGCACATGGCACTCGCACTGTTAATGTATATATACTGGCCGTCTTCCAGATGCTGGGCGAGGTTTTCAGTCACTTTCTCAACAGCAGGAGCGGGAATTGCAAGCATTAAAACATTCTGTCCGCTGACCGCTTCTTCAACTTCTCTCGTGAAAGAATGTATTTTAACCGCTTCACCATTTAAAATGATTTCATTGCTTTCACTGATTTTTTCCAGATTCTTCTCTGACTCTGCCGATTGATATAAAGTCACTTCATGTCCCATTTCAGTCAAATCTGCTGCCGCAGTCACACCGCCATGTCCGGCTCCAAAAATACCAATTTTTAATGTCACCTATATTCCTCCTTTTTGATAAACCACTTCACCATCTATTACTGTATATAATACTTCTGCTTCCAATAATTCATCCGCTTCTGCAGTCATGACATCTCTGTCGAATACTGCAAAATCAGCCATATATCCTTCTTTGATCCGGCCGGATCTGTCACCGCGATGAACGATTTCAGCCGCGTTTTTCGTATACATTTGAAATGCTTCATATACACTGATAGTTTCATCTTCGTTATAAACACCGGTTTTGCCGTGACGTGTGACCAGTGCATGTATGCCCTGCAGCGGATTGACCTCTTCGATCGGTGCGTCCGATCCGCCACCGAGAAGCAGCCCTTTATCAAGCATGGTCCTGAAATTATACAGACGCTCCGCTCTTTCAGTACCGATATAGTCTTCTACCCACGGCATATCAGAAGTCAAAAATGTAGGCTGGACATCACATATGACATCAAGCTCTGCCATCCTGTCCATCATTTCTTCATCTAGAAGACTGACATGAATCAATCTGTCATGCTTTCCTTTTTTCACAGGGTGCTTCTCTATTACATCAAGCACGAGTTCCGTTGCCTGGTCTCCTATCATATGGACGGCTATGGCATCTCCGTGCTTTCTCGCCTTTTTAACCAGTTCCTCTAAATTCTCTCTGGTGTGTATTTGCAGACCAGTATCGTCAGTGCCCTCATAAGGTTCTTTCATCAAGGCTGTGCGTCCGCCGAAAGCACCGTCGGTAAAGATTTTCATCGCATCTTTTTCGACCCAGTCTTTTTTAAATCGCGGATTCTTTTCTATCATTTCCTCATAGACCGCTTCATGCCTTAATAGATTCACCCTGAATTTAAGCTGATCTTTTCCGATTGTCTTCAAATAGGCATTGAGCGGAACATCGTTGGGTCCGTAGTCAGCCATATCTTCAGTGTGGACACCTGTCACACCCAGTGTGTATAAATACTTCACCGCCTGAGTGATATCATCACTGACTGTTTCAACCGTGTCGTCCACCTGGGCCTCTCTGAACTGATCGAAAGCCGTATCATATACCCACCCTGTCAGTTCTCCATTTTCATCTCTCTCATAAGAACCCCCTTCGGGGTTTTCAACATGTTTGCCAATACCGAGTGTTTCCAATGCTTTAGAGTTCACTATTCCTGCATGCTGGCACACTCTCGCAACAATCGTCGGTTTATCAGTCAGTTCATCGAGCTCGGCACGGTTCAGCCGGTAGTTGTTTTCGAAGTTATTCTCATCATATCCGAGTATCAGATCCCATTCTCTGTCGGAACGATGATTCCCAATCAATTCTTTTACATGATCAATATCATCTTCATCATATAAAACAAGTGACTTCAATTTTTTTCCGAGCATCACCAGGTGCATATGAGTGTCATTCAGCCCCGGGAGCATCGTGCCGCCTTTCAGATCGATGATTTCATCTGCTTCAGCATCCACCGCATCCACTTCTGTAATGATTCCCTCTTCAACAACTATATTTCCAAAAGTCTCGCCTTCCGGGCCCATACTGTAAATTTTTCCGTTTCTGTATAAAGTCTTCACATCATCGTCTCCTTTTAAAAAATACTTCATATTATCATAATATGAAGTATTTCAATATCACTCGTCGTCTTTACTCAGTTCTTCACTGCGGCTGGCCGCAGCGTTCAACGTTTTAATCAATATTCTCTTTAATCCGTCTCCATCAAGGGCATCCAGACCGGCTTCAGTCGTACCGTGTTTCGACGTAATATTTTTACGCAGATCACTGAATGACAGTTCTGAATCCTCAACCATTTTGCCTGCCCCGATCACCAGATTACGGGTGAGGAACATCGCTTCTTCTTCTTCAAAGCCAAGTTCCATCAGACTTTCAGCATACATTTCATATATATAGTATAGGAACGCTGAACCTGAACCGGTTGCAGCTGTTATATTATGCATTTCATCCTCTTCCACAGTCACTGTAGTACCAAAACTTTCCATCAGCTCTATCAGTTCATCTTTGTCAGTAAAGTTACTGGAATATGATATACCGTTCACTGAATGCTGCACCATTGCATTTGTATTCGGCATTATTCTTGCAATCGGATTTTCAGTTTTAAGCTCGCGGCGTATCGTCTTAATTTGGGTTCCCGCCATGACTGATACTACTTTTGTCTCAGGTTCAAGATATGGCCGTATTCTGCCTGCAACAGAAGGAAAACTCTGTGGTTTGCTCGCAAGTATCACATAATCTGCATTCTTCAATAACGCCTGATCATCATATGATACATTGACACCAAGATTTTCTTTGAAAAACATTATTTTTTCCTGCATGCTTCTACTCGTCAAGTAAATATCTGAAGGCGCTACGACACGATTCTCGATCATGCCGATAAAAATAGCACTTGCCATGTTTCCCGCACCATAAAAGACAATCTTCATCAAATCAACTCCATTAAAATTTTTGACCCATGGTTCATCTTAACAAACTGATATAAAAAGTGAAGTTTATTCTGCATTAAATATAAAATACAATGGCGGCGTAATGTAATCCGCTTGCAATGATTATAAAGAAATGCCAGATCATATGGAAGTACTTTCTTTCTTTTTGAGAATAAAACCATGCACCAACTGTATAGCTGATTCCGCCGAGCAGGATGAGAGTGATGAAGATCCAGCCGGTCTCCCTGATGATAAGCGGCGTGAATATTACCGCCATCCAGCCCATCACCAGATAAAATATCATGCTGACTTTGGAACTGACTTTCGGACTCAGCACTTTATAGAGGATGCCGAGAACAGCTGCAAACCATTGAATGAGCAAAGTTGTCATGCCCCAAAATCCGCCGATGACCGAAATGGCAATAGGCGTGTAGGTGCCTGCGATAGCGATATATATGAAACTGTGGTCCAGCAGCCGCATAATGTATTTATGCTTTGTGTTATGTGCCATCGAATGATACAAAGTGGAAGTCAGAAACATCAGAAGAATACTGATGACATATATCGAACCGCCGACTGCAAATTCGACGCCCCCCTCTATATACATATACACCGCCGTAAACGGCAGCAGGAATATGAAGATCAGGGCAGCCACGCCATGACTGACACTGTTGCCAACCTCTTCACCAAAAGATAACGGGATGACACCGCGCAGTGAGCGTTCTAATTTCGTCTCTTTATTTTCTGTTGCCTGTTTTACGGCCCCGTCATTTCCAGTCATTAAATCAATCCTTCGGATTGAAGATCCTGATATGCTGTTTCTACACTATCCTTGCCTTCTTTGTTTTTCAGCGGAGAGAATTCGCCTTTCCTGTCCACCTGGAGCGTATTGTGTTTTTCAGCATACTTGAATGCATCAAAATAAAACTTCTCGAACTTCAGCACTTCTTCTTTTACTTCATTTAAATCATCATCTAAAAAGTCGAGTTTCTTCAATGCCAGATGGTATGGCATTTCAGCTTTACCCACAGTATCCAGAAAATCTGTTGAGAAGATATGAATCCCTATGTTGCCATTTAAAAACTGTCTGTCCGTACCTTCTGGCAGTTCGGTATATTCAACAACCGCCTTGACGCCATCGACCAGACTCAGGCGGCCAACGCTCTCGCCCGGTTTCGAAGCGATCGATTTTGAAGTGACTTCGTTGCCGTCAACCAGATGCAGCCCTGCAAGCAGAGTATCCAGCACTTTAACAACTGCATTATCCACGTTGTTCATGAAGACGTGTTTGACACCGCGGCTCTTCATATCATCGAGCATTCCCGAGTTATATAATGAAGCAAAAATGCCGCCGTTGCCATTTGGCGTCAGCATGATTTCTTTTTCCGGTGTCAGCAATAAGGTTTT
>DEQG01000086.1:10630-11016 GCA_002360325.1 Salinicoccus sp. UBA3372
AAGTATCCATTTTCTTCGAAAAAGCTTAATGTTTCATCATGATTGATATCGCTCGTCATGATATACCAATGTACCGGCGCGCCGTCTTCCGACATATATTTCTTCAACTGTCTGGCCTGCAGTTCGAATAATGATACGCCGTCAAAAGAGAATGTCCCTTTTGGACCGGGGTGCTGAAGGCGGGTGCCCTGTCCGCCGGCCATCAGAAGGACGGCAAATTCTCCTTTATAGATGGCACCTTCCGCCCTTTCCTTTAATTTTCCCTGCTGGAAATCATCGATATCCCCAGCTGATACGTATTGGATTTCTTCTATCTTTTCCATATCGATCGCTTTATGGTTTACATATGTTTCTTCATATACTTTTTCAATATGTCCAATATCCAG
>DEQG01000086.1:11204-22434 GCA_002360325.1 Salinicoccus sp. UBA3372
TTCACTATTACTGTAGATGGTAACGAGCGATTCTCCTGTTTCGACACGGTCACCGACTTTTTTATTGAGCATCAGACCGACAGCGAGATCGATTACATCTTCTTTAGTCTGACGGCCGGCACCCAGCATGCTTGAAGCGACACCCATCGCCTCAGAACCAATCTGCTCTACAAATCCTGACTTTTCCGCCTCTACTTCGAATGTATATTTCGCCTGTGGCAGTTTATCCAGGTCATCCACCATCGATGCGTCTCCGCCCTGATTTTTAAGGAACACTTTAAACTTCTCTAACGCACTGCCGTCATCTATTACTTCCTGAAGCCTGGTGCGTGCTTCTTCGAGAGTATCAGCTTTGCCTCCGAGAACTACCATCTGGCTGCCCAGTTCAAGACTCAGTTCAGTCAGATCATCCGGACCTTCTCCTTTAAGCGTTTCAATCGCCTCTTTCACTTCAAGTGCATTACCGATAGCTCTGCCAAGCGGCTCTTCCATGCTTGAAATGATTGCCATGGTGTTGCGCCCCACATTGTTACCGATGGAAACCATTGCAGTAGCGAGTTCTGTCGCATCTTCCGTCGTTTTCATAAACGCTCCATCCCCGACTTTGACGTCCAGAACGATTGCATCTGCACCGGCCGCTATTTTTTTACTCATGATCGAGCTCGCAATCAGCGGGATCGAGTTTACGGTTGCCGTCACATCTCTGAGCGCATAGAGCTTTTTATCTGCAGGTGTCAAGTTGCCGGACTGTCCGATTACCGCAACTTTGTCACGGTTGACGATATCTATGAATTCCTTTTCTGTAATTTCAACATGGAAACCTTCCACCGCTTCCAATTTATCGATTGTTCCGCCTGTATGACCAAGTCCGCGTCCGCTCATTTTTGCGACCGGAACATCCAACGCCGCAACGAGTGGTGCCAGGACAAGCGTCGTTGTATCACCGACACCGCCGGTGGAATGCTTATCCACTTTAACACCGTCAATTTCCGACAGATCTATCTGGTCGCCGGAAGCCACCATCGCCATCGTCAAATCGGCTCTTTCCTCATCATTCATGTCATTGAAGAAAATAGCCATCATAATACTGGAAATTTGATAATCCGGAATTTCATCATTCGTATAACCTTCGACAAAGAAATCAATTTCTTCTTTCGTCAGCGGTTTGTTATCACGTTTTTTCGCAATAATATCTACCATTCTCATAAAATCACTCCTTTACAATTATTCACTTATTAACTTCTGCCCACCGAATGGTGGTCTCTTGCATCTTTATAATAATCAAGCAATCGTTTAGAGGCGTTGTCCCATGAAAACTTCAGCGCTTCTTTCCGTGCTTCTTCTTTTATATTATTGAACTTATCTTTTTCATCGATGACTTCGACCGCATTCAAAAGACTGTCGAGATCTTCATTTTCATAAAGCATGCCATTGACTTCATGCGAGACCTGCTCCATGGTCGGTCCGCTTTTTGCCGCAATGATCGGCAGACCTGAAGCCATACCTTCCAAAATGACCAGCCCCAGTGTTTCGGAGATGCTCGGAAATATAAAAGCATCGCTCGATGCGTAGGCTTTTGACAGTTCTTCACCATGCAGAAATCCGGTGAACACCGTCCTTGTTCCCTCGAAGACTTTTTCAAGGTCATTTCTTGCAGGGCCGTCCCCGATGATGGCCAAACTGATATCCGACCGTTTTTCAAGCATCGGTAATAGCTTATGTATTTCTTTTTCAACTGCCAGCCTTCCAATGAATACCAGAAGTTTATTGCCGGGCTCACCGTTCGTAAGCCGTTCTCTCATCGCTGCATCTTTAAATTTCGGATGACGGTTTTCCACGTCGACTCCGCGCGGGATGACAGACAGACGTTCAATGCCTTCAACGTTCAGCTCTTCTTTTATCGTTTCTGAAGTCACCAGGTTGATATCGGCGTTTTTATGCTGCTTTCTGATATACCACCATAATAATGGTTTGGCCGGCTTGTATATTTTGTAAAAATCCAGGTATTTCGGCAAATGAGTATGATAGGAAGAGACCAGAGGAACATCCAATTTCTGCGCAGCGGTAACGGCGCTTGTCGCCAATAACACCGGATTTACTGCATGGACGACATCCGGTTCAAACTTCTTCAGCTCATGATACACTTTACGTGATGGGAAACCCCACTTTCTGTACCTGTAAAAAGGGAAAGTGATCGGTTTTACACCAATCACTTTTGCTCCTTTATACTCTGTCACACCAAGATCCGGTGCGATCACCAGTACTTCATGGCCTTCACGTAAAAAATATTCGATTGCCTTTTTCAATCTTGTTACAATACCGTCGGTTGACGGTAAAAATGTCTCTGTTACAATCGCAATCTTCATCCGTTACTGCCTCCATATTTCTAAACTCTTATTTCCAGGTCACTGTCGGCAGAACATTATCAACGATGATTCTGTCTTTATGCTGAAGTGAATACGTCAGTATCTCTTCCAGCACTTCATCAGTCAGAAGATGCGGTTCCAGACCCAGGTCGATCAGCGCTGTATTGATTGCATTGTAATAGTGCTCTTCTTTTTCAACACGCGGGTTTTCGACGTTTGAAACTTCTACGTCTATGTCAAGACCTTTAGCGACCTTCTTGACTCTCTCTGCAAGTTCCAGAACGGAGTAAGATTCCGTAAACTGGTTGAACACTCTGAATTCACCGCGGTCTGCAGGATTCTCAGCCGCAATTTCAACACAGCGCACTGTATCTTTGATGTTCAGGTAGCCTCTTGTCTGTCCGCCTGCACCGTATACTGTAATATCATGGCCGATTGCAGCCTGTGTAATGAAACGGTTCAGAGCAGTACCGAAGATTGCATCATAATCCAAACGGTTTACAAGCACAGGATCTTTTAATGTTTCTTCTGTATTCAAGCCGTAAACGACACCCTGGTTAAGATCTGTCGCACGGATGCCCCAGATTTTACATGCGAACATGATATTGTCCGTGTCATGCACTTTTGTCAGGTGATAGAAGGAACCCGGCTGTTTAGGGAATGGAAGAACATCTTTTCTTCCTTTATGTTCAACTTCGATATATCCTTCTTCGATATCAATATTAGGCTGGCCATATTCACCCATCGTGCCCAGTTTGATCAGGTGGCAGTCCGGTTCAAATTCTTTGATGGCATACAGCACATTCAAGTTTCCGATAACGTTGTTCTGATGTGTATACACTGCGTGTTCTCTGTCTATCATGGAGTATGGTGCCGAACGCTGTTCCGCAAAATGAACAAATGCTTCAGGTCTTTCCTGCTTGAATACAAGGCTCAGAAAGTCATAATGGTTTAAATCACCTTCGTAAACCTTGATGTCCTTACCAGTCAATTCTTTCCATTTCGCAACACGGTCCTCCAGTGATGCGATGGGTGTAACTGAGTTAGAATTAAGCTCTTTGTCATACTCTCTTCTAACCAGATTATCTACTATAGTAACTTCATGACCTTTTTCAGATAAATAGAGTGCAGTCGGCCATCCACAGAAACCGTCTCCTCCAGCTACAATGATTCTCATTTGAACATCCTCCGATTCACTTCGTATAATTTTTAAGCATACTTATGTATACACATCTATTATAAGTATTAATCCTCTCACTAACAAATAATTCTATCTTTAGAACATATCATGTCTTTGTAAATATCAGGTAAATATTAATATTGAATAAAAAGATATATGCTTTTCCATCAGGCTATTCACTTTTATTTTGTAGAGGATGTCCAGTCCTTGCTGTTTCTGTATCTTTTGATGTGTGCATAAATATTTTCGCCAGCATAATCTTCATTGGTATATATCGTAATATCAAAATACCTGCCTGTTTCAGACAGTTCTTCTTCCAAATAAAAGTCTCTTAAATGCTCGAACAGGTTTTTCATCTGATCCATATCGAGACTCGGATACTCCCGCAGTACTCTTTTTTGAAGTCCGCCCGGTTCATCGATGATTTCCTGCACAACGATTACAAACGTCTCATCTTCTTTGATGACATCATCAAAAATGTTTGTCTGACCAAACTCTGCCACGGCTTTTCCTCCTCCTTATAATTCTGTCCGTAAATCCCACAGTTCCTTGAAGAAATATTTGTCTATCACTCTCTTTAAATAATTCACTCCTGAGCTGCCGCCGGTCCCTGTCTTGAAACCGATGATTCTCTGTACCGTCTTCATATGTCTGAAACGCCACTGACTGTATCTGTCCTCGATATCCACCAGCTTTTCCAGCAGTTCATACAATTCAAAGTGCTCATCAGAGTTAAGATATATCTGCTTAAATGCCTCTTTCACAGACTCATTCGGCTCATAGTCCTGTGTGATATCACGGTTCAGGACCGACTCATCAATATCGAACCCTGCCCGGTGCACCGCCTTGATTGTTTCATCATATATACTCGGTTTTTCCAGCTGTGCTTTCAGACGTGCATACACTTCCGGATCTTTTTCATATATTTTCAACGCATGAGTCGTCTTGAAACCAAGACAGTATTCCATCATACGGTTCTGGTAGGACTGGAAACCTGAAGCATTCGCCAGTATATCTCTGAATTTCAAGTAATCACTCGGTGTCAAAGTGGACAGCACGTCCCATGAAGAAATAATCTGGTTCTGGGCATTCGCCACTCTTGCCAGCTTTTTGAAAGCGACCCTGAATTCATCTTTACTGATATCTTCTATGGCTGAATTCAGTTCATGAATCATCAGTTTCATCCATAACTCTGATACATGGTGGATGATGATGAACAATTGCTCATCGTGTTCATCCGACAATGGATTCTGCGCTGTCAATATCTGCTCCAGCGACAAGTATTCCCCGTATGTCATATCTTTCTTGAAGTCTGTCTTAACGCTTTCCCCGCTCAAAGTCTTATCCTGATACTCAGACACTGCCATTCCCCCTTTTTTTAACGGCCGCCCTTACAAGCGAACCGTCTGCACCTTCTATTTTAAGCGGCAAAGCGATAAAGTCATAATATCCGCCCGGCGCTTCTTCCAATACTACATTTTCTATAATCATGATATCGTTCTCATAAAGTGTGTGATGTATCTTTAAATGTTTGGAATCAATATCATCAACGGACGGGACATCGATACCGAAAAGCTTGATGCCGCAGCTTGCAATATAACCGACCGCTTCTTCACTCAAGGCGGGCACCCTCTTCGGAAATATGCCGGTCTCATATGATTTCTGCGTTTTCACAAGCAGTATGGTCCCTTGTATATCATATTCTGACAGCAATGCTTCCGTAATTTCTTCCTGATCATATACTTCAATTACAGTGGCTTCTCCGATGTAGCGGTTGATATCCAGTGATTCAACGGTTTCACCGTTGTCATCAAAGTGGAACGGCGCATCAATATGCGTGCCAATATGAGTGCTTGTCGTAATCTTGCCAATATTGACGGAGCCGGTATCTTTCTTTGTTACCGGCACTTCGAAATTAAACGGTGTATCCTCCGGCCAGTGCGCGATATCATTCGTCAGCGTCTGCGTAATATCAATCCACATTATGCGACAACACCCCGCTTATTATCAAAGTCTTCATATTCTTTCGTTTCCATGATCTCTTTTAAAATTTTCATCGTATGATAAACATCTTCAAAAGTATTATAAAGTGCAACCGGCGCAATACGCACATAACTCGGGGCCCTGAAGTCAGGTATGACACCTTTCGCTTTTAAAGCGGCATTGATGCCTGCTGCATGTTTATGGCCGATGAGTATATGACCGCCCCGCTCATCATGGTTGCGAGGTGTTACCACTTCAATATCATAATCCTTGAATTCCGCATCAAATATTTCAAGCATGAAATCGGTAAGGTTGAGTGATTTTTTCCGGATTTCATCCATTCCCGCTTCGTTGAATAAAGAAAGTGACCCGAGCAGCGGAGCCATCGACAGTATATGCGGCGTGCCGATCTGATATTGACTGATATCCGCTGCTGCATCAAATTCGTGATTCATGTCGAATTGGCTTTCTTTATTATTTCCGAACCAGCCTTTCAGGGATACTCCCAAATGATGGTGTCTCGGATGGACATACAGGCCGGCAACAGAACCCGGCCCTCCGTTTAAATGCTTATAAGTGCACCATACAGCAAAATCCATGTCCCACTCTTCGAGATGATGAGGAATCGCACCGATTGAATGGCATAAGTCAAAACCGATGATGATTCCTTTTTCGTGGGCAGCTTTCGTCAATTTTTGCATATCCAGAATCTGGCCGCTTCTGTATAAAACTGCCGGCAGCAGTATCAGGGCGACCGACTCATCCATCAAGTCCATGATATCTTCTGTTTTTAAAGTATGGCTGTCACGGCTCTTTGCTTTCAGCATACTGTCTGAGTATCCATAATCATCAAGCACAGCCTGGACTGCGTATATATCTGACGGAAAGTTCAGCTCATCCACTAAAATTTTATTTCTCGATTCAGTGGGCTGGTAAAGTGTTCTGACCGTCTGGTGGATGTTCGTTGTCGTTGAATTTGTTGTAAGCACGGTCTCTCTGTCCACATTTATGAGAGATGCCATGGATTCTCCGATGTCTTCCGACATATAGAACCAAGGTCTTTCTCCATTTGTCCATCCCTCGATCGCGAGCGTCTTCCAGTCGTTCAAAACATCCAGTGCCGACTGCTCCGCACGTCTGCTCATCAGGCCGAGTGAGTTCCCGTCCATATAATATATATTTTCTCCGATATAAAATTCCTGCCTGTATTTCTGAATAGTGTCTTTTTTGTCATGTTCCTGTGCAATCTCGAGCCATTTTTCCATCTTATTATCTCCCCCGCCATTAACTATATCATCTTAATTTTATTCTATATAAATACAAATGCTTTATCAATGATTGATAGGCGGGCGTTTGATACAATGACAGTAAATGATGATAGGAGCGTTTATATGCAAAGTTTACAAGGTAAAAATGCAATTGTTACAGGAGGCAACCGCGGCATCGGTTACCATACCGCCCTGCGCCTTGCCAACGAAGGTGTGAATGTGGCTATCATCGGACGGGACCAGGGTGCATTGGACACTGCTGAAAAAAACCTCGCCGATACCGGTGTTAAAGTTTTGTCGCTGAAAGCGGATGTTGCCGACGAGGCAGATGTCAAAGATGCAGTGACAAAAATCTCTTCAGAATTTGACTCAATTGATATTTTAATCAATAATGCCGGTATGATGGGAAGCGGGCCTTTTTTAGAGTCCACAACGGAAAACTTTGAAAAGATGATGCAGGTGAACGTCTTCGGAATGTATCATATGTTGAAGGCCGTACTGCCTTCGATGGTGGATCAGGTGAGCGGCGACGTCGTCAACATCGCTTCGGTCTCAGGTCTCCGTTCGGGGCCCGGAGGCTCACTGTACTCTGCAACAAAATTCGCCGTCATCGGGATGACGGAAGGTCTCCTCAAAGAAATGAGACCCCATAATATCCGGATGTCCTATTTGACGCCATCGGCGGTAAACACCGCTCTGATCGGTAACAGTACTCTGCAGGAGGACACTATGACCCAGCCGGAAGACATTGCTGATATAATAGTTAATAATTTAAAGATTCACCCGCGTACATTTGTTAAAAATACTGAAATGTGGGCGACAAACCCATTACCAAAAGAAGATTAGGAGAGGGGATTCTAAAATGGTAGGACCGGCTTTAAAGAAATTCGATTCCCACAAGGCCATTCATGATGCAGGACTCGGCGGGGCGAAGGAAAGAATAGAAGGCATGAGGGAGTTGCTTGCCAAGGAAAAATATGAAGATCTGACTGAAGAGGTCACTTCATTCATAGAATTCGTAGAAGGTAAAATCATCGTCCATGCCGACACTGAAGAGGAAGAGGACGGCCTTTACACGCTGGCTGTCAGGAAAAATCCGGACCTTCACGATAAAGTTCAGCATTTGACCCGCGATCATGATCTGATGAAAATCATTGTGGATCTTATGAAGAAGGAACTCGAAAATAAAGAGATTGATTTCCAGAAACTTGTTGATTATTCAGGTTCGATCATCATCGTGAATGAAATTCATTCACGTGATGAAGAAGAGACGCTTTTGGAAAAATGATCAACTGTGGAAGCACGCTTATTATAGCGTGCTTTTCATGTTATACTTGTATGCAAACTTCATATAATGAGGATGTGTAGAATGTGAATGAAAATAATAATCGTTGGAACCTTATAGATAAAAGGATACTTATTCCGGCAGTCATCATCATTTTGATCATCAGTATCCCCTTTACGTTATATGAATCGGAATCACTTGTCTTACTCAACCAGATATTCGATGCAATTGTGACCAACTTCGGCTGGGGATATATCTGGTATGCAAATATACTGGTGGTAATCGGACTTTATCTATCATTTTCAAAGTATGGAAAAGTGGTGCTTGGTGACCCTGCCGAAAAACCTGATTTCACTCTTTTTCAATATTCGTCATTACTTATTGCAATGGGGCTTGGTTCCACCATCATGCGGACCGGCATGATTCAATGGACGGAAATCGCCAACAACCCGCCGCTTGGAATCGAAGCAGGTTCCCCGGAAGCGATCCTGTGGGGTAATTCCTACTCAATGTTCATATGGAGTTTCCAGACATTTTCAATTTTTGTCATGGCTGCTCCGGCAATAGCGTATATCATTCATGTAAAGAAGAGGCCGATGATGCGCATTTCCGAAGCTACAAGAGTATTATTCGGAGATAAATTCACCGACGGTCTCGGCGGCACCTTACTGGATATACTATTTTTAGTGAGCATCTTATCCGGAGCTGCGGTTACGCTGGGCCTCGGCACACCGATCATTACATCGAACCTGGCAGCACTTCTCGATACCGAGGTGACTTTCACAATGACACTGATTGTCACTCTAATATGGGTCTTCCTGTTTTCACTCAGTGCATATGCCGGTATCGAAAAGGGAATCAAGCGTCTCAGTGTTTTGAATATATACATGGCAGCCGGCTTTGCTGTATTTATACTCATTGTCGGACCCGGCATTTTCATCATGGATTTTTTTACCGAAACAATTGGGCATCTGTTTTCCAACTACATTACATTTTCTTTTTTTACGGAGTCCACAGCCATTGAACAGACGGCCTTCATCAAGAATCACCTGGTATTCTGGTTTGCCTACAATGCCACATGGGCAATGCTGCACAGTGTCTTTGCAGCAAGGATTTCCAGAGGACGTACTGTGAAGGAAATGATATTAACTTATCTCATAGCGCCGACAGCACTTTCATGGGTGGCCACAGGTATACTGGGAGGGATCGGTGTTCATCGTCAGATGACCGGCCGGACGGATATACTTTCCATGGCAAGTGACAATGACCCGACCAGTGTCGTTCCGACCATTCTTGAAACATTGCCGCTTTCGGGCATCGTAATGGTACTGTTCATCATCATCGCAACGATATTCCTGACAACCACACTCGATTCGACAACATTCACCATTGCTGCATATACGAGCAGAAATGATATGAGCGAGCAGGATCCATCAAGATTTGTTCGTATTCTGGTCTCGGTCATCATCACCGTTTTGGCACTGGCCTTGATGCAGATTGGCGGACTTGAACCGCTCGAAGTCATATCGGGCATGATGGGCATACCGATCATTGCGATTCAGTTCATTCTGATATATGCAGCAATCAAGATGATGGATAAGGATGAAGCATGGAAATATAACATCAGAAAAGACGATTAAGCCAATAGACCTTTGAACGGTCGCAGCGGTAAGCCATCCGCAGCGGCCGTTTTTTTAGCGTTGACTAAATTTAATATTTAGGGTATCCTAAACATTAAAATGACTGACATATTCATTCACTGGAAAGAGGTTTACTGATGAGAAAAACGATATTATTCATCGTAGTTTCAGCTATATTTCTGACAGCATGCAGCGCTCAGGAAGACAATGCCGAAACGGATGACAGAATCCAAATCGCTGTCACAACAACTTTTTTATATGACATGGTATCTGTACTTGAAGAGGATGTCGACCATTTCAAGCTTGAACTCATCATCCCTGCCGGCGAAGATCCACATGTGTACCAGCCGAAAGCCAGTGACCTGAGAAAGATAAATGAATCGGATTTTATTTTATACCAGGGTCTGAACTTTGAAGGCCGCATGATCGATCTGCTTGAGACAGGCATACCCGTGGCTGATGACCTGGATACTTCGTCCCTTGAAACGATGGAGGAGGACGGCGTCGCTGAAGTCGATCCACATTTCTGGTTCAATATAGATCTTTATAAGGAAGCCATGACAAATGTATTTAATATCCTCACGGAAATGAACCCCGACGGTGAAGCGGCCTACCAGGATAATTTAAACGCATATTTTGAAGAGCTTGATGAGCTGGATGATTATGTGTCAGACCGTATCGAAGAAGTGCCACGGGAATCACGTATTCTCATTACGCCCCATGACGCATTCGGCTATATGGCTACAAGCTATGATATCGATGTGCATGCACCCCAGGGGTTCTCCACCGACTCTGAAGTATCGAACAACCAGATTCAAAATACGGCAGCACTGATTGCCGAACGTGATATCAACGCCATATTTCTCGAATCGACAACAAACCCGGACCGGATGACGCGGCTGCAGGAAATCGTTGCATCAGAAGGTGTCGAAGTGGAAATCATCAGCGGAGACAACCGGACGCTCCTGTCCGACTCGCTCGCACCCCGCGGTGAATCCGGCGACACATATATCAGTATGTACAAGCACAATATCGACCTGATTGTCGATAATTTAAAATAGGAGTTCTGTTATGACTGAAGATATTATAAAAATAAAAGATCTAATCGTTGCCTATGATGAAAAACCGGCAATATGGCATCTCAATATGACGCTGCAGGAAAACAGCATCACTGCGATCGTCGGTCCGAACGGCGCCGGGAAATCGACACTGATCAAGTCGATCATGCAGTTGATTAAGCCCGTGTCCGGCGAAATCCATATTAATGGTTCAAAAAGTAAAAAAGCATTGAAAGATATTGCCTATGTACCTCAAAAGGGAGAAGTGAACTGGGAGTTTCCAACTACGGTGCTCGATGTCGTACTGATGGGCAGATATGTGCATAAAGGATGGATTAAACGGCCGAATAAAAAAGATCATAAAATTGCCATGTCCGCACTCAGGGAAATGAAGATGGAAGCATTCAGAAACCGGCAGATCAGCGAGCTTTCCGGCGGCCAGCGCCAGCG
>DEQG01000086.1:22526-30628 GCA_002360325.1 Salinicoccus sp. UBA3372
CTGATTATCAAAACGATCAAATCCCTGCAGGAGCAGGGCAAGACATTTTTAGTCGTCCACCATAACCTGGATACCGTCAAAGAATATTTTGACCATGTCATCATCATGAATAAAACTATCTTCGCAAGCGGAAAAATCAGCGAAGTATGGACGGCAGAAAATATCGATAAAGCATACAGCGAAGTCAGTGCGGTGAAATAATGGAACTGTTGACGAGTTATACATTTCTAATTGTCGCCATCGGTACGACGCTGCTGTCTTTTGCGAGTGGAATCATCGGAACCGTAAGTGTCATCAAGGGACAAAGTCTGATCGGCGATGCAATCGGTCACGCAACCTTTCCCGGAATCATTCTTGCTTTTATGATTGTCGGTGTCACAGATACTCTGTCGCTGACCATCGGTGCCCTCATTTTCGGTGTCATTGCGTTTTTCTTCATCCAGGCGATCACCAATCATTCCAAAATCACTCTGGATGGTGCACTCGCACTGATTCTGTCATCTTTTTTCGGGTTCGGGATGGCGCTTAAAAGTTTCGTCCAGGGCAACCCTGCGTTCAAAAATACTCAGGGCATCGATGATTATATATTCGGTCAAGCCGCGTATATGCTGCGGCTTGACGTTTACCTGATACTGATTGCGTCGGTCATCAGTCTTTTATTATTCATCATCTTTTATCATCAGATACGGATCTATACTTTTGATCCGATTTACAGTTCGACTGTCGGAATCAATCCGTCCCTGATCAACTTTCTTGTTTTGTCAATGACCATATTATTGATCGCTGTCGGTTTAAAAGCCGTCGGTGCAATATTGATTGTAAATCTGTTGATCGCTCCCGGCGTCATCGGTCTGATGTGGTCCAACCGGTTTAATACAGTTGTCATCATTGCAGGCCTGGCAGGTGCAGCCGCCGCATCCACAGGCACTTATATCAGTACGGCCTTTGCCGGCTTCCCTACAGGGCCGTCAATCATCCTTGTACTCAGCGCATTTGTGCTGGTATCCATGCTGTTCGGCAGAAAAGGCCTGGTCACACGTCAAATTATGAAAGTGCGGGGTGAGTCGTCATGATAGAAGTTCTGTTCGTACTTATTATTGCCTCACTCGCAACGAGTGTACTGGGTGTATTCCTTGTTTTGAAAAATCAGGCCATGACGACCGATGCCATCAGCCATACGATACTGCTCGGCATTGTGCTGGCATTTTTCATCACACAGGATATCCGTTCACCATGGCTGATTATCGGTGCGGCGCTGATCGGTGTGCTGACCGTTTATCTCATCCAGCTGATCAACCAGACAAACCTGATTAAAAATGATGCATCGATCGGTATCGTCTTTACAGCCCTTTTTGCGATTGCGATCATTCTGATATCCAGATATGCCGACAACGTCCATCTGGATATAGACGTTGTCATCGCAGGAGAGGTTTTATTCGCACCGCTCAACAGAATTGAAATATTCGGTTTCAGCATCCCGAGAGCCCTGTGGCAGCTCGGTCTGCTGCTCATCATCAACACAGGTTTTGTCGCATTGTTTTATAAAGAGCTCAAAGTCTCAACATTCGATCCTAAATTTGCCTATGTCATCGGATTCGGCACAACGCTGATCTACTATATGCTGATGACGCTCGTATCCGTGACCGCAGTCGTCGCATTCGATGCGGTCGGCGCCATACTTGTCATCAATTTCTTTGTTGCACCGGTACTCACCGCTTATCTGCTTGTGAAAAAGCTGAGCCATATGATATTTCTCACTGCTTTTTTTGCTGTTTTAAACAGTACACTCGGATATGTGATCGGCTATAATCTGGACTTGTCGATGTCCGGCGCCACTGCAGCTGTCGCATTTTTAATTTTTATGACAGTATTCCTATTCAAGCCTGACGGCTATATCATTCTTAAAATAAAGAAACGACGTCAGAAAAAAGAATTCATGCATGCAATGATTCTGATGCTGATGAGCGAGGATGAACATGAAACGATTTCACTGAGTGAAATCTCCAAACACTTCAATCTCACCGAGGCTGAAACTAAAAAACAGCTGGAGACACTCGAAGTGGAAGGATATATCGTAAAAACCGACGGACATTACATGCTGACCCTGCGTGGTGAAGAATTTACGCATTATTCACGTATTAAGTATGAGTTGAAACCTTACTGATGATGAAGCATATTATTATAACGAAGAGGTGGATCATTTGAGCCCGACGAAAGAAGATTATATTAAAGTGCTGTTTGAACTTGGCGGACGTTTCAACCGGGTGTCCAACAAAGAAGTGTCCAACCGGCTGGATATTTCCCCGCCGACCGTTACTGAAATGATGAACAGCCTGGTAAAAGTTGAATGGGTGGAATATACCCCTTATAAGGGCAGTATCCTGACAGACAAAGGGACGGCGTATGCCAAAGAAATCATCAGAAAGCACAGGCTGTGGGAAGTATTTTTATTTGAGAAACTGGGTTTTGATATAGAGGATGTACACGCTGAGGCAGAGCTGCTCGAACATACTACAAGTGATGATGTCGCAGACAAACTCGAGTCATACCTGGATTACCCTGCATACTGCCCGCACGGCGGAGCGATAAAGATCGACCTGATGGATATGCAGGAAGATCATACCTTTACGATTTCTGAAGCAGAAGCTGGAGCTGAAGTCGTCATTTCAAGAATTGTCGATGAAGAAAAACTGCTAAAGTATTTTAAGAATCAGCATTTAAACATAGGTGACCGCATTACTGTCACCGATATAGATACATCCATTGATTTGATTACACTCACAGCTGAAGAAGATAAAGAAATACAAATCAGCATTTCACTTGGCAATTACCTGTTTGTTGAATCCGTATAAAAAGGAGGAGCATGCGCTCCTCCTTTTTTTAACATCTATTATTTTGAAACATCATTACCCAAGTATGCTTGCAGCATCCAGTTGTTCTTTTCGATTTCTTGAATGTAGGCAATGTACATATCAGCCGTGGAGTCGTCTCCTGCTGCTTCAGCTTCTTTCACACCATTTCTAAGCTCTGCAATGACTACTTCATAGTCTTCTGTCAACTGTCCGACCATCGTTTTATCGTCCAGTCCGTAATCCGCTTCATCAAGGCTTGATTCTTCAAGCGCTTCTTTCAGCTTACCGATCGGCTGACCGCCGATTGCTAAAATTCTTTCTGCAATATCATCCACTATGACCGAAGTCGATTCATAAAGCTCTTCAAATTTCGTGTGCAGTGAAAAGAAATGTGCACCTTTAACATACCAATGGAAGTTATGAAGTTTTCCCCATAAAACAATATGGTTCGCGAGCTGCTTGTTCAATGATTCAATGACTTTGTTCTTTTCAGTTATTTGTACCATGAAACCACTTCCTTGTTTAGAATTATTATAAATAACTTATGTGTATAATATAACACATTAAAATTGCAGCCGCAACACTATTTAGAATTACTCTAAATAACAATCGATACTTATGACATTAATTTCTGAACCATATAAAAATCCCAGTGCCCGTTTCTGTCCGCATATAACAATTCAATCATTATTTTGAGACGTCTTCGCCAAGATAAGCATGCAGCATCCAGACATCTTTTTCTATGCCTTGGATATAAGCGATAAACATATCTGCAGTCGAATCATCTCCTGCATCTTCGGCCTCTTTCACACCGCTTTTCAGTTCTGCTGTAATGACTTCATAATCCTCCACAAGCTGTTTGACCATGGACTCGGCGCTAAGACCATACTCACCTTCGTCAATACTTGATTCTTCAAGTGCTTCTTTCAACTTGCCGATCGGCTGGCCGCCGATTGCTAAAATTCTTTCAGCAATATCGTCCACTATTACCCCGGCGGCATCATACAGCTCTTCGAATTTCGTATGCAGTGAGAAGAAATGCGGCCCCTTCACATACCAGTGGTAGTTGTGAATTTTACCCCATAACACTGTATGGTTCGCGAGCTGCTTGTTCAATGATTCAATGACTCTGTTCTTTTCTGTAATCTGTACCATGAAATCACCTTTCTCAAATAATTGATTTTATATTTAATTAAAAGCATTATAGACAACGTGATGTGTAACACTATACATCTTCCCCATAATGCCGGTGATAAACATGACAGATTTACACTTTAAATCAGATTCACAGATTGCAGGCCGTGCATGATTCCGTTATCTTCAACACTTTTAGTCACATGTTTTGCCTGCATCTTGATTTCATCCTGCGCATTTCCCATGGCAAAACTGTTCGGCACATACTGCAGCATTTCGATATCATTCGGACCGTCGCCAAAGGCATATACATCATTGATGTTAAAGCCCATCTTATCGACGACTTTCTTTATGCCTTCTGCCTTCGAGCCGTCTCTCGGTGAAATATCCATCGAGTACGCATGCCATCTGATGAACTGGAAAGAGTCATCGAACTGTTTTTTATAAATAAACTCCTCACCTTTCGGGCAGAACAACAGTGACTGGTAAATATCACGGTCGATATGATATTCGGGATCATGTCCCGGCATGAAGCCGAGCTTCAATGTTGATATGCCTTCGGTCATATATTCGTGTTCGGGCATATTCGACAACATATTTTCATCATCCAGATACACGAGTGGATGGTCATTTTCCATGGCAACTTCCGTAATATCCTCAAGTCGTTTCGCATTCAGAGGATTTGTGTAGATCAGTTCATCCTCATACACTACGTAGTTGCCGTTCATGCTGACAAACGTATTGACATCCAGTGATTTACGAAGGTCTTCATACATGAACGGTGAACGTCCTGTCGCAATGGCCACAATGTGGCCGGCATCTTTGACCGCCTTCACGGCATCTTTCGTGGATTCAGGCACAATCTTTTCATTATTGTAAAGTGTTCCGTCTATATCAAAGAATATTATTTTCTGTTTACTCATACCAAGCACTGCTCCTAATTAAAAAATTATGCGTAAATATCAAATCTTGATAATCCAAAATACAACACCACAATCAATATCAGCCATATGACCACCATGAACAGATGACCTTTGTCGTAAAATGCAGAGTACAGTTTCAAATCGATGAACATACTCAGTACGAACTGCCAGGCCAATACCGTCGCCAGTATCCAAATTGCAGCCGGGTGGTCGGTAAAGATGAATACGGCCAGTGCGGCAAGGTAGGTGACAAGCATCAAATATAAAAACACCCGTTCAAGCTTCCCGATGTTGAGCGCATGTATTTTCAGGAAATCTTCTTCTTCACGATATCTTGAGTCATCAAAAGCGAAGTAACGCTTTTTCTTTGAAAAGTAATGGGTATAAAACGACTTGATGATCAAGCCTGCAAATAATACGAATAATAAAATATACAAAATTTTCATTCCTATCCTTAAAAACTAAAGTCCTGGCAGCAATTGTAATGGATATCCGGCGGCAACTCCAAGAATAACTATCATCCAGGCGGGTACCTTCATTTTATATAATAGGAAGAACAATAACAATGCCAGGAAGAAATCACTGCCCGAATTGATTCCGCTTATAAATACCGGGTCGTAAAATGCAGCAAGCAGAATGCCGACGACAGTCGCATTGACTCCCATCAGAACGCTCTGGAATATTTTATTGCCTCTCAGAATGTTTAAAAACGGCAATGCACTCATGACAAGAAGAAATGACGGCAGGAACATTGCGATCATTGCGATAAAACCGCCTGTAACACCCAGCATGACCGCACCCAGGTAACTTGCAAATGTGAATAAAGGCCCCGGAACCGCCTGAGCCATACCGTAACCTGCGAGAAACTCATCCGCTGAAATCAGGCCGGTCGGCACCACTTCCCTTTCAATCATCGGCAGGACTACATGTCCCCCGCCGAAAACAATCGAACCGACACGGAAGAAGATATCAAATATATTCAAATACTGATTATCAAACAGTGAATTCAATATCGGAAGCAGGACCAGCAGTCCAATCAGTGTGCTGAATGAAATGATGCCCATTTTTCGTGTCAAGTTGAATTTAAAACCGGTCAGTTTATTTTCAGATTTATTTTTAAAAAGGAAATAACCAATAAGACCGCCGAGCAGGATTGTCAAAATCTGAATCCATGCATTCGGGTAGATCAGCATCAGTCCTGCCGCCGCAATCGCCATCAGCATCCTTGGAATATCAGGTGCGAGGTTTTTGCCCATGCCGAGCAGTGCATGCAGCACCACTGCTACAGCAACGACTTTCAGGCTGTTGATGAATACAGCGCCTTCCAGATTCAAGGTCTGATACAGCAGTGCAAAAATAATCAGGACTAAAACGGACGGCAGTGTAAATCCGAGAAAAGATAATACGCCGCCCGCTATGCCGCCCCGCAGCATCCCGATTGAAATGCCGACCTGTGAACTGGCCGGCCCTGGCAGGAACTGACATACTGCAATAATATCCGCATACAATTTATCATCGAGCCATTTCTTTTTGTTGACGTATTCTTCTTTGAAGTAGGCAAGATGGGCCACAGGACCGCCAAAAGAAGTCAGACCGAGACGCAGCGAAGTCAGTAATATTTCAATCAGGCTGCCGCCTGATTGGTTATTGTTATCATCGTTTGAATTATGAGCCATTTTGTCCTCCGTATAATAAAGTTAACCCTTTCAAATTTACCAATGATTTGCATATAAATCCATATGACTCACAAAACTATACAAACTCTTAACATATGTACCATATCTTGAGTTAAAGGCGTTAAAAAGACATGCAGCACTCAGTGTGCCACATGCCCTTTATTTCACTTACAATAGTTCTTCAGACAGTTCAACGATATATTTGATTTTATTCCACTGGTCTTCTTCAGTTAAAATGTTTCCATGGTGAGTCGAAGCGAAGCCGCACTGCGGACTTAATGAAATCTGTTCTTTAGGGATGAACTGGGTCGCTTCTTCAATGCGCTCCTTGATTGTTTCTTTACTCTCAAGTTCACCATGCTTCGATGTGAACAACCCTAATACTACCTGCGGGCCGTTATTCGGGATTTTATCCAGCGGCTGGAAGTCTCCTGAACGATCATCATCATACTCTAAAAAGAAGCCGTCCACTTTTTCTTTGGCGAATAATACCGGTGCGATTTTTGCATAGCTGCCTTCAAACGCCCATTTGGAGCGGTAGTTACCACGGCACAGATGTGTTGTGACAACCAGATCTTCCGGCTTGTCTTCAAGCACGCCGTTAACGACGCGGAGTGCAAGGCCGATCAATTTTTCTCTGTCGAGACCGCTGTCGTTGAACGGCAGTTCTTCAGCGTTCAGCCCTGCGATATATACATCATCAAATTGAAGGTAGCGGCAGCCGGCATCGTAAAATGCTTTGACCGCATCTCTGTAAGTCTGAATGATATCGTCTGCATAAGTATCAATATCAGTATAGTATTCATGGTCTCTGATTCCTGCGTTGAATAACTGGTTCGGGCTCGGAATCGTCTGCTTGGCCACAGCACGGTCGCCGACAATCTCTTTGAATAATTTGAAGTCCCTCACATGCGGATGATTCTCGTTGAAGGAAACCTTTCCTTTGTTGCGCACATTCCATGCTTCAGTTTCTTCTCCGACAAATGCATAGCCTGTTTCAGGAACGTACCCTTCAACGCCGTTTAGATTCTCAAGGAAATCAGTGTGCCAGAAACGGCGTCTGAATTCACCGTCAGTCACAGCTTTCAATCCGGCTTCAATCTGCTTATCGACCACTTTCGCGATCTCTTCCGTTTCGATATCATAAAGTTCACTCGATGAAAGTTCATTATTTTTATAAGCCTCACGTGCTTTATGAATCCGTTCAGGTCTGAGCAGGCTGCCCACGTGATCTGCCTTGAAAGGTCCAGTTTTTACATTTGTCATATTATCCGCTCCTAAATATTTAAATTATAAATAAATCCCCTTCTTATCTTTGATAAAAAGAGGATAACGTCCGTCATCTCTTCTCATCTGGGAGCTTTCGCTCCAGGAATTAGCACAGTTCCATAAATGGTCTGCTGCTGAGGTTTCAACGGGCCGGTCCCTCCGCCTCTCTTGATAAGAAAGTATTATTTTATTAATCCATATACTATCACTCGGATTATATAAGGTCAATGATTTATTAGAAAATTTTA
>DEQG01000086.1:30731-36281 GCA_002360325.1 Salinicoccus sp. UBA3372
TTATTGTATTTTATTAAAATATGTTGTATATTGGTACTACTAACCAAAGGAGGTTTTACTGATGACAGAAAACGCAGTAATCCATAAACGATTCAGTACGATGGTTAAAGTGCTTTACGTTCTTTCCTATGTCCCTCTCACAATTTTGATACTCGGTGTTCTTGCAGTACTCGCCGGAATTGTTATCGTGCCGTTTATACCATTAAATCTGATTGAAGACAGAATGACACAGATGCCCATTGTCGGAACATACGAAAGTACAGGTTTAACATTGGAAATTACTGAAGCCTACCTGGAAACAATCAGTCTGGATCAGACTGCAATCATGCTCGTACTGGTATCACAATTCTTTTATCTCATTGCCGTTGCTCTGATTTTATTTTTCATCAACAGATGGCTGCATAACTTAAAACATGGTGATATTTTCACACTTAAGAACAGCCGCTTCATAGAACTCGCCGGATATACTTTAATGATATTTACAATAATTGATGCACTGGCAAAACTGGCTGTACAAAATCTAATGATGCAGACATTCTCCGTAATGGAAATTTCTGCAGAACTGAATGAGCAGTTCACATTTTCTTTCGATCAGCTGAGCCTTGACTTCAATCTTATGATATTATTCAGTGGTGTTATCATATGGATTCTTGCCAAAGTATTTAAATACGGTGCTTTTCTGCAGGAAGAATACGATGCAACAGTTTAGAGAGGGTGGTTAACATGATAATAGTCAGACTTGACAGAGTGCTCGCAGACAGAAAGATGCCACTTGGAAAACTGGCCGATGAAATCGGTGTATCCATCGTCAATCTTTCAAATTTGAAAACCGGAAAAGTGAAGGCAGTCAGATTCTCAACTTTGGATGCAATATGTAAGGCACTCGACTGCCAACCGGGAGACATCCTGGAATACGCTCCGGAAGATACTGCAGGAAGTTAGAAAGCTCGAAATATTTGCACTCTTCTATAAATAGTTATAAGATAAAATCAATGATAGGTTGCCATCAACATTAGGAGTGTGTGATATGAAGCTTACAGTAACAGACAATGCATTAAACTGGTTTAAAGAAGAAGTGGAGTTGGAATCCGGAAACAAGGTGCGTTTTATTGTCCAAATATACGGTGACAGTAAAATCCGCGAAGGCTATTCGCTCGCTTTTACACTGGATAAAGATGACAGAAAAAAAGCAGTGGAATACGAAAAAGACGGTATTGAGTTTTATATCAATGAATCTGATCTATGGTTTTTTGATGGCTATGATTTATCAGTTGAATATGATGAAGAAAAAGATGAAGTTTTGTTCGAATATATAGAACAATAAGTAAATGAGAGCCGTTTAAAAGCGGTTCTCATTTCTTTATGCATTTGATATTTCAATCTTAAATAAGTGTAATAGTAGTTGTACGACATACAATAAAATAGCGAAATTTATTTAGAGCAAGTGGAGGGATTTGGCCCTATGAAACTTCAGCAGCAGACTCATTATGAGCACTGTGCTACTTCCAACAAGTATAACTTGAGAGATAAGACATATATACATTGGAATGCTCTTCTTTTAAAGTTGAGCTTTTTTTATTGGAAAATATCCGGTAAGGGAGGTGCGGAAGATGCATTCCAAAAGAAAAGAGATTGTTACTGAAAAGTACGATATCCTCAGAATGGATTTTTGAGCAGGCGAAAAAAAGCGAGACATTCGAATTGAAAATGATATGAGAAAACCCTCCAAAGCCCGGAGGGTTAATTTTTTATCGTATCTTGGAACAACTTTAAAAAAGCCAGCTGATCGTCCTTTGAAAAAGGTTTCGGACCTTTCGTCCTGCCGCCGCCCTGTCTGATGGCCGCACTGATATGACGGGTGTTCAAAAGATGGCCGATATTCATCTCATCATACTCAAAACCTTTATGATGAAGCACTTTCGTCCCTTTCGGCAGAAGGAGTGATGCAAGCCCATAATCCTGGGTGACGACAATATCATCCTTTGATGCGAGGGCAACGATTTTAAAATCCGCTGCATCCCGGCCTGCATCCACATAAATCGTCTCCACATGTGCAGGCACATCCTGATTGGAAAAGTGCGAGATGCTGGAAACAAGCGTGACCGGGATTTCTTTATCTTTAGTTTCTTTGAATATAATATCCTTTACAGGACATGCATCCGCATCGACGATGATTTTCATAATAGTGCACCCGCCTTTCTGCTGATAATGATTACATATCAGACTTCCATTTATTATCTATCACTTTTCTTATAAAAACAATCTGCCCAATATGATAAGAATTATGTGCAGCTGCATTACTGATCAATTCCCACCATTTTGCGTCTATCGGGAAGCCGGCGACACTTTCATCCAATTGAGTTTCATCCAGCAGTTCATCCCAATGCAGCAGCAGTTCAATCAGTTCGTTCCTTTTATTTTCAAAAGAAGTACTATCATGATTTAAAAATGTTTCATCATTATCCATCATTTCTACACTTTTAAAATCTTTATGTTCATAACGTTGCTGCCACGTCCTGTTCCAATAAATCAGGTGATTCACTAATTCGAAAATTGTCATTGCTTCCGGATGGACTTTAAAGTCCGCATCCTGTTCGGTTAAATCCTGTAAAGCGACACTAAGCGGCGCGTAAAAACTCGGATCATCTGCATTAGCCTGAAATTGGCTGATTAACAACTCCCTGACATGTGTCATTATAAAACCCCTTTAAGTTTTTTGCCTGTTGGCTTTAGCAATATAACACTATCCATCTGTTTTATAATTGTAATATCACTTTAAATGAATGTCTATAATACGTAAATTCTCTCTTCACAAAATAAGCCTTTGAAACATGCGTTTCAAAGACTCATTCATGTCAAACCAACTATCCAGCAGGCAGAACCTAAAACTATGCCCTGTCGAGCCAATTTCTGAGTTCAACATTAAATTTATAAGGATTGATGATATTCCATGCATGGACTTCATCATCTATAATCTTACCTTCCGCATTCGGCATAACTTTCGGGAAAGCTGTGACTGAATTTCTGATCGCCCGCGATTCCCGGCTGCCGGCCAATACTTTCACCGGTACTGTAACATGTTGAAATTTATCATCCACTTCAAGCTTGAATACTTCTCTTACAATTTCCTTATAAGTTTCAATATTCATCTGACGAACATTTTCTTTAAATACTTCATTCAGAGAATCGTTTAATTTATAGTAATCCCTGCCTACTTTATTCAATCGCGATTCATTGTTCCGCATTTTACCCATTGACCATGCCTGCATTCGCGCCTGAAGATTAATGGCAAATCTGTTCGTTACCGGGCTTACAGCTATACCGCTGACGAAAGCACTGTCTGCCAGACTCAGGTGCTTCAGAAGCATTTCCATCACTACATTACCACCGAGTGACAGCCCCACCAGATGAACTGTCTGATCTGTGGCTCTTTCCTCGATTATCCGGGCAATTTTATCGCCGGTATCTTCCAATGATATCCACTGTATCTCCCTGCTTTTGCCGTGTTCAGGCAGATCTACAGCGATACAATGATAGTCACTGAATGCCTCGGATTGATACGTCCACATCCATTCTCCGGCGCCGATTCCATGAATGAACAAAATGACCGGTCTGCCCTGTGTGCCGCTCTCCTTAAAGTGCAAGTCCATTAATATACACATCCTTTGGGTTATGAATGGTTTTTCTTAACTTCACTCTGCCTCCAGGAACACATCATTTATCCAGATTCAGTTTCTTCAGCTGTTCAGCCAGTGCATTGTTGATCGGTTCTTCCTTCTCATCTTTTTTCAGATATTTATTCACTGTACGCTTATCCACTTTCCCTTTTTGCGCTTTATCCCTGCGTGCTTTGAAACTTGAAAGTTTCTCACGGTGGCCGCATGTACAAGTGAATATCTGACCGTCGCCTTCTCCGCTCAGTGTCATTTTCTTCTTACATTTCGGACATCTTGCATTGGTGATTTTTGCAACGTTTCGTCTGTGTCCGCACTCTCTGTCCTGACAGACAAGCATTTTACCTTTCTTACCTTTCACTTCAAGAAGCGGTTTGCCGCAGTCCGGACAGTCACGTCCTGAAATGTTGTCATGCTTGAAGGTCTTATCACTGCGCTTCACTTCCGACACGATGTCTTTCGTGTGTTTCTTCATGTCTTCGATAAATTTCTTTTTATCCAGCTTGCCTTTTTCAATCTGCTCCAGCTGCTTTTCCCATACTGCAGTCGTCACAGGAGATTTTAAAATTTCAGGTGCGAGATCTAAAAGCTGCTTTCCTTTGGATGTGATCTTGATTGCCTGGCCATTTTTCTCCAAATAAAAAGTATTGAACAGTTTATCGATGATATCTGCCCGGGTCGCTACTGTACCCAGCCCGCCGGATTCACTCAGTGTTTTCTTGTGCTCTTTGTCCATGCTGAAGTATTTCGCAGGATTTTCCATCGCCTGCAGCAGTGATGCTTCAGTGAATCTTGGCGGCGGTGTCGTTTCACCGGTCGTCTTATTGACACTTCTCACTGTCAGTTCTTCGCCTTTTTTAACATCCACCGTCTTGCCTTCCGCTTCTTCTTTATAAACGATTTTAAAACCCTGCTGAAGTACGCGGTTATATTTTGCTTCCAGAGTTTCACCGTTGATTTCTGCCAGGACGGTTGTCTCCTCATATTCATACGGCGGTAATAAAACACTCATAAAGCGCTGGATCACCAAATCATACACACGTTTTTCACGCTCACTGAAATCACTGTAATGCACAGTACTTTCAGTCGGGATGATCGCATGGTGGTCACTGACTTTATTGTCGTTGACGAATGATCCGTTCCCTTTGATCGGTGATCTTAAAATATGTGTCCCCACTTTACGGAAGTTGCCGATACCGCTTGCCTGAACTCTTTCTTTTAAAGTAGGCACGATGTCATTGGAGATAAACTTCGAATCTGTCCGCGGATATGTCAGTACTTTATGACGTTCGTACAAATTCTGCATCGTCTGCAGTGTTTCTTTGGCAGACAGTCCGTAAATCTTATTGGCATCCCTCTGCAGTTCTGTTAAGTCGTAAAGTCCCGGCGCAAACTGCTTCTTTTTCTTCTTCGTGACATCTTTAACAGTCAGACTGTCGGTTTTCAGTTTTTTATGGATGTCTCCGACTTTATCTTCATTGAAAGTCGAATAGTTATTTCCGTCTCTCCATTTGAACTTCAGTTTCTCCGTTCCGACTTCGAGACCGTAAAATGTCTTAGGCTGAAAGTTTTTAATTTCTTCATCACGGGCTGCAATCATACCGAGGGTCGGTGTCTGCACACGTCCACAGTTCAGCTGTGCATTGAACTTCGTTGTCAGTGCGCGTGTTGCGTTCAACCCGACATACCAGTCCGCTTCACTTCTTGCGACAGCTGCCTGATAAAGGTTACGGTATTTATTGCCGGGCTGCAGATTTTGAAACCCTTGTGAAATTGCTTTGTCGGTGACAGATGAAATCCACAGGCGTTTAATCGGTTTATTCACTTTGACGTAGTCGATGATCCATCTCGCGACCAGCTCACCTTCACGTCCGGC
>DEQG01000049.1:0-6590 GCA_002360325.1 Salinicoccus sp. UBA3372
CTTCTTCTTATATAAATCCATTTCGCGCCATTCTTCCTGCATTTTAGGCTCTTTGTTGATCAGGCCGCCACGCATTTTAAATTTTGTTTTCGGCATTAATAACGTCTCTTTATAATCCATACTCTACTCTCCCGTTTCAATCAATTATTTTTAAAATAAAAAAACTCTAACTGAATCAATAGGGGCGAAAAATTCCGCGGTACCACCCTTATTGACTCCCAGTCAGAGCCATCTCTTCTTAATAGTATTCATCATCAATCATTAGTGATATCAAAATGCTGTGATTCCGGAACTCTCACCAACTTCCGGTCGCTTTAAAATATCTCACATTTTGCATGTCTAACAATATATATATTATGCTAAAATAATGACGTTTCGTCAATATTTAGTCTTCATTATTTCCATACTCGTTTTCAATGTCACGGACTTTGTCCTCATTGTCCATGTCATAATCGAGCAGATAGTCCCAGTCATCCGACTGCAGAAGATCAAGCTGCGCCTGTACAAGCATTTTGAAACGGGCCCTGAAAACTTTCGACTGGCGTTTCATATCTTCACTCCGGCTGCCGATATGACGCGCCTGGTTCAATGCTCTATCAATGATGATATCACGTTCCGCTTCGGCACTTCTGATGATTTCATTCGCACGTTCCTGTGCAGCCTTCTTAGTATCATCGCCTGCTCTCTGTGCAGTCAGTATCGCTTCATTGATGCTCGTTTCGACGGTTCTGAAACTGTTCAGGTTTTCATCACGCTCATTCAGCATCTCTTCAAGCTGCGCGATTTTTCTGTCACGTTCTTCGATTTCCTCTTCAATCTTTCTCAGGTGGTTCCTCACTTCTTTTTCATCAAGACCGCGGTAGACCGTTGCGAACTTTTTATCTGTCCTTTCACTCGCTTCCATATTTTTCACCTCTTATTCGACTTTCTATTTACTTTTATAAACTTTCGCTTTGACTCTGTATTTCCCTTTTTTCGTTTCATGTAACATCTCATCAATTTTATACCGCCCGAAATGGCGGACCGATACGACATCATCTTCCTCGAGAATGAAAGCCGGGTTCACAACAACCGTGTGATTCACCTTCACTTTGCCCTTCTCGATTCTGTTTTTCGATTTTGTCCTGCCCTCTTTTAAAAGCTCGCCCGTCACGGTGTCCAGTCTGAAACTTGAAATCAGTATCATCTGCGGGACACCGTCATCGACATTATCCATAAACTCGGCATGCGGCACTTCATTCAATATGACCGGGGCATTTTTTATCGTCGTAAGCTCCGTTTCAAAAATATGAAAATATGGCCTCGCGATTGCAAACTGTATCGTTTCACCGATGACGATATCACCGATCAGATTTCTGTCCAGACCGACACTCATGATTGCACCCAGTATATTCCTGTGATCCAGATTGACAAATTTCTCCGGATAGTCCAGTTCAAGGACCATCACTTCGAAATCATCTTTTGAAACTTCCAGCATTTCCGGTATGAGCATTGCGCGCATGCGCTCACGGGATTCCCCGCCGCCGTAGAATTCTATTTTCAGATCTGGATAATATCCGGACAGGCTCTGCACGATGCTCTGCTCCCTCGGATCCAGAAAATCGAGGAGCACAGGATAAAAGTCCCTTTCCGCAATTTCAAATCGGCTGTTCAGTTTGATGATCGTCTCTTTTTCTTCAGGTCTGAAGTGTTGAAAAATTTCCTTCACGGTTAATGCTCCTTAATTTGAAAATCACGGCGATAAATGAATATCACCGTGACCTTCCATTAAAATTGTATTATGAATGTGGCGATTGCATTGAACACTGCCACCAGGCCACTTTGGAACAGCCATAAAACGATAAATAATATGATCGGGGACAAGTCCAGCATGCCTCCAAGAGGCGGGATGAGCTTTCTGAACGGTTCCATAATCGGCTCAAAAATCTTTCCCAGAAACTCGCCGAATTTTGACTCTCTGAGAGCCGGCAGCCATGAGCTTAAGATGTATATGATGAGTCCCCATCTTAACAATTGTAATGCTATGAACGATATGTCCGCTATTATTGCTACTATATTGAGCAGTAGTGATTTATCCAAAACAATTCTCCTTACATTTCTTCTGAGTTTTCTTTATCTGAAGAGATTTCACCTTCAACCACAACACTTTTCGGTGTACAAAGGAAAATGTCATTCCCGACCTTTTGGATATCTCCATCCAACGCATAGACAGTACCGCTTAAAAAGTCTACAATCCTCTTTTTAGGACTTGAATCTACTTTAGATAAATTGACCAGGGTTGCACGTTCGTTTTTCAGTTCATCCGCAATATCCTGTGTTTCAGAAAAGACTCTCGGTTCAAATAAATGAACTTTCGCATTCATGTTATCAGCATTCATCAAAGTGGTCTCCTTATAACTGTGTGGTGAATTTTTTTGTCGTCCTGTCGTATTGTCATGTGCAGGTTTTTGCCGCCCTTTTTTAAAGAAAGACCGTTGTGATCTGTGTTTATCCCGGGATGCTGAAGCATTATCACGCGACTTCTTGTTTTCAGATGAACTTTTTTCATTTCTGGATAAATCAAGCTGTGTCACATTGCTCTTGCTGTGATTCATTTCAGGACCCGCTTTTTTCTTCGGCCTGTTTATCGGCTTGTTTTCTTTTTGTCCGGTTTCATCAGAAACTTCCTCTTCGACTTCGACAACAAAAAAATCTTTAAAAAAGTTTTTCATAGCGATAAAAATCACCTGCTTCCCATAATTTTCGAACCTATACGGATATATGTAGCACCGTGGTCAAGAGCGATTTCATAATCATTGCTCATGCCCATGCTCAGTTCGGCAACCTCCGGATAAGTCTTCTGTAATTCATCTCTCAATTCTTTCAGACGGCCGAATGTATTGTTCAGCACCTCGCTGTCTTCAGTCAGCGGCGCCATCGTCATCAGACCGATGATTTTAACTTTACCGTATGATGATAGTTTCTCCATGAACGGCTGCACTTCCTCGGCAGACAGTCCATGTTTTGTTGATTCTTCAGATACATTTACCTGTACAAAACATTTTACCTCATGTTCAGCATATTGTTCAATTTTTTTGGCAACACTTTCTCTGTCGAGTGAGTGGAGATGAGTCATCGAACCTGCAATGTCCTTAACTTTCCTTGACTGCAGTGTTCCGATGAAATGTACATTTGCATCTTCCGGCAAAGCTTCTCTTTTTTCCAAAAATCCTTCAATACGATTTTCGCCAAAGTCTCTGACACCGGCTTCATATGCTTCCAGCGTTTCCTCAACAGTGTGATATTTAGTCACGACTATAATATCCACATCATCTGGCAACTCTTCTTTTATCGCATTAAAATTTTCTTTAATCATTTGATACTCTCCCTATAAATGCTAATGCACGGCCTGTCTTCCCTTTCTCGAGACGGTAGGAGAAAAACCGGCCGGTATCTTCCGTACCAAGCGGTGTCACATGAATATCGTCCGCATCCACACCGAAATCAAGCGCCTGGTTTTTATTTACCGTCTTAAGGTCCAGGTGATAACCGCTGTCCGTTTCAACGACCGCATCTTTCAAGTACCGGTCCCCTAAAGCATCGATCACCTTGTCATCCACTTCGTAATGGGATGCGTTGATGCTGATGCCGATAAGAACAGTGAGATCTTTTGCTTCACCGTCATATTCATTCAGCGTCCGCTTTAATATTTCTTTTGATGTGCCCTTCCACCCTGCATGGACAAGGGCTGTGAAACTGTTGATCCTGCTGTAGATGTAAACCGGCACACAGTCGGCATAGTTCATCGTCAGCAGCACATTTTCATCATAAGTATATATCGCATCGATATCATTCAATCCGCCTGTAAGTTCACGCACATTTGTGCCGCAGTCGTCTGAAGTGACTTCCTTTACCCTGCCTCCGTGTGTCTGGATCGGAAGCACCCAGTCACCGGGGCGGATGTCAATTTCACTTGCCAGCATGTCCTGATGCCTGTTCACATTATCCGTATCATCACCGATATATAAAGCCATATTGAAACTGTCTTCCGGATAATCACTTAAACCGTCCGTCCTTTTCGTGTAACCAAAGAGGCAATCGCCGTCTTTGTTACCATAAAAGTGATGATGCGGCTGAAAAGAAAACTGACTCATATCCTCACCTCAAAAACAAAGTCAGAAAGGCGCGCCTTTCTGACTTTGATCAAAATAATTATTAGCGTCTGCGACGATTACGATTTCTTAAGAAAGTCGGCACTTCATAATCATCGTCCTGTGGGCTGCTTACGCCGGGATCTTCTTCTCTTTGGAAGCTGCGTGTTCTTTTCGGCTCCTCTTCGCCGCCTGAAAAACCGAATGATTCTCTCTTCTCTTCAGCTGCAGGTCTTTCCGGCGTACGGTTCACACCTTTTTCATTGAAGCCTGTAGCTATGACGGTAACGATGAGCTCATCTTCAAGCTCAGGGTTGATGACAGTACCGAAAATCATGTTTACATCTTCATCTGCCGCATCCTGTACGATGTCTGCCGCTTCCTGTGCCTCGAACAGTGATAATGATTCCCCGCCTGTAATGTTCATCAGCACACCTTGCGCGCCGACGATTGAAGTTTCAAGCAACGGGCTGGAAATAGACTTTTTAGCCGCTTCGACTGCACGGTTTTCACCAGCTGAAATACCGATGCCCATAAGCGCTGATCCCTGGTTCTGCATGATGGTCTTAACATCTGCAAAGTCAAGGTTCACTTCACCGCTTACAGCAATCAGGTCTGAAATACCCTGAACACCTTGACGGAGTACATTGTCCGCTTCTTTGAACGCTTCCATCATAGGTGTTGATTTATCAACAATATCCAATAAACGATCATTAGGAATTACAATCAGTGTATCTACTGCCGCTTTCATCGCGTCCACGCCGGCTGCCGCCTGTGTCTGGCGCTTTCTGCCTTCGAATGAGAATGGTCTTGTAGTGACACCTACTGTAAGGATGCCCATTTCTTTTGCGATTTTAGCAACGATCGGAGCAGCACCTGTACCGGTTCCGCCGCCCATACCTGCTGTAACGAACACCATGTCCGCGCCCTGCAGTGCATCTTCGATCTGTTCACGGGATTCCTCAGCCGCTTTTTTACCAATATCAGGGTTTGCACCTGCGCCGAGTCCTCTCGTCAATTTTTCTCCAATTTGGATTTTGGATTCTGCTTTTGACAGATTTAAAGCTTGTCCATCTGTATTAATTGCTATAAATTCAACATTTTGCATGCCGTCATCGATCATGCGGTTGACTGCATTGTTACCGCCGCCACCTACACCAACAACTTTCAAAGTTGCCAAATGGTTAAAACCTTGCTCAAATTCCAACATCTTGTTTTTCCTCCCAATGATTCATCTTATTCAAATAGATTCTTAAATAATTTTTTCATATAACCGCCCAGATCTTTCGATTCTTTCGGCCGGTTCTGTTCCGCTTTCGCATCGTTGACTTTTTCGTCGCCATCGTATGAGTACTCCGTATATTCTTCATAATCCGGAGTTTCAGCAACTTCATCATCCGGTGCTTGATGCTGTACCGGTATACTTTCAGACGATTGATTTTCTGCTTCATTCTTATCTTTTCTGTTTTTGAATAAGCCGCTGAAGAAGTTTGAATCGGCATCTTCCGGAGTTTCTGAAGTGATGGTTTCTGTTGCTGTGTCATAATTATCAATTGTAACATATTCCAGTAGCTCATCAAACGAAATTCCACTGCTGACTGTAGAAATTACACTTGAGAACTCGGGCTTTCTTGCACCCATCTGGTTCGGTACATGGATACGCACTTTTTCAGACACCATGTCCTGCATCAGTTCTTTGATGCCGAGCAGGTTTGCAGTACCGCCTGTAACGACGAAACCGCCGCTGACTTTAGTGATGGACTGGCGCTGAAGGTCTTCAAATACATCCAACAGCAGCTCTTCCACTCTAAGTTCAATGATATCTGCTAAATCTTTCGGTGTCACTTCAATTGCATCTTCCGAATTGATCTGGTTCAGACGGATGACGTCTTCATCATTTGCCATATCGAAAAATGCATGGCCGTATTGGTTTTTCACTTTTTCAGCGTGATCGAACGGCATGTTGAACGCCTCGGTCAGATCATTGCTGATCAGATTGCCGCCCACCGGAATGCTTGAAGCATATTTCAGTGCGCCGCGCTCAAAGTATGCGTACTGAGTAAGATCTGCGCCGATGTCTATCACAACGCCGCCGAGTTCTATTTCCGCATCTGTCAGTACGTGTCCGTAGTTGACAGCATCCGAATATACGTCGAGTACCGTCAGACCGGACTCCTCCACACATTTCACCGCATTGATGAGCAGTGTGCGGTTGGTCAGGATAACGCCTGCTCTGACTGCCAGTGACTGCGTCGCGACCATTTCTTTCGGATCATCCACTTCATGAAGGTCATCCACGATGAAATGAACCGGAAAAACGGTGACGACTTCTTTGTCGCCCGCCATCTCTTTTTCTCTTAATGATTCCAATAGGGACTCTATATGTTCACCATTGATTTCTGTTGACTCTCCGCCGAATCTTATCGATTCTTCACTGAATTTGATTTCCGAATCAGTGAT
>DEQG01000049.1:6726-7974 GCA_002360325.1 Salinicoccus sp. UBA3372
TCAGTGAAAGTCTGACCGATTCCGATGATGTTCACGCCATCATGAAACTTCTCACCGACGACTGTTTTAACACTTGATGAGCCTATATCAAGGGCTACATAGTAATGTTCCTTCAAATCATCTGCCTCCTAGCGAGCTATCAATTTACTATTATCAGTTTACATTATCACAGGTTAATTGTGAACTATTTACAAGAATTATACAAAAATTTAACCTGGATGGATTATTCATCTTCCAATTCCTCAAATTGATTCAGTGTATCTTTGACACTGTTCAGTGATGTGTTCAACTCATTGACATAACCGGCAGCTTCCGGCGAGTTGTATATGCCGCTTTTGATCTGACGGGCTTCATTTGAATCATACGGCAGAAAACTGCTGCCGATCTCGATATCGATGATGCCTTCGGTTTCATCGCCGATCTCCTCTTTCATACCGAGATAATGATTCATCTTCTCGCCGAAATCCCGGTAGTCCGCAACAATCTCCTGACCGTCATTCATCAGCAGATGAATTCTGCCGAGAGAGTTGTCCGTCGGCCTGAAATAGATTTCGGAAATTCCCGCCCTTATTTCAGGTTCGATGGCATTGAGATTGTCAACGAGGTCGTCCATTTCCTCACCTTCGAAAAAGTAGATCAATGGTCCGTTTACCGGACTGACGTGATATCCTCTCAACACTCTCGCATTTTCCAGCACAGGGTTATACCCGCCTTCATTCTCTATATAGCCGACCACCTGGTGCTCACTGATGCTGACGGTCACACCGTTCCACCAGTTCCGCTCCACATTGACATCGACGATGATCGGGAGAAGCGAGATATTTTCCTCTGCGGCCCCGGGGTCTATACTATACATCTTATCACCTGCAGCAAAATCAAGACGGCTTTCTATTTCGTCATCGGTAATTATATGGTTTCCGCTGATGTCGATCTCATTCAGATCACTTGCCTCTGTCGAAACATACCAGATGAGCACTGCAAATAAAAGGAATAATACGATGGCAGACACAAGTATGTATTTTGGAATGAGCATGATGTTTTCTTTCAGCGCCGTCAGCTTCGTGTAGTTTTTCGGTTTTTTTGAATTTTCAGGACGTTTCGGACGCTTCGGCCTGTCTTTTTTCTTGAACAGTTTCGGCTTCCCTGTTTTTACAGGTGCTTCTTCGGCTTCATGAGATTTATTTTCAACTTTCTGTTCAGCCCCGGCCGCCTGGCCCGCATAGCTTTCATCCTTCTCTCCGCCGGCGG
>DEQG01000049.1:8085-19839 GCA_002360325.1 Salinicoccus sp. UBA3372
GTGTCTTCCGGTGAGCCATAAAGACGGGACTCGATGGCAGTCTGCGAGTACGTCTTGCGTTTTTGGCGCAGTTTATCTCTTAGCTTTGAAATTTCTTTTTTATCTCTCATCTTTATGGCTCACCGCCTTTTTAGTAGATTTTATGAAAGCCTTCTTTATAGTGGTCGCCGCGCGCTTCGTAATCCTTATACTGATCCCAGCTCGCACATGCGGGAGAAAACAGCACAATTTCACCGTCTTCTGCGATTTCTTTCGCTTCGAGCACTGCATGATAAGGATTTTCAGCGACGCTTACTGCAATATTTTCATCTTTGGCAAATTCGGTTAAAGCGGGTGCCGTTTCGCCGTATGCAATCAGATGCTTGACGCGGCCGGCATGCTTTTTCAACTCACCGAACGACTGGCCCCTGTCGAGTCCGCCGGCAATCCATACGGTCGGCGCTTCGAAACTGTCGAGCGCGAATGATGTTGCCAGATTGTTCGTCGCCTTTGAATCATTATAGTATTTGACACCGTCTATCATGCCGAGATACTCCATACGGTGTGGAATGCCGCCGAATGTTTTCAGCGTTTTGACGATGGCATCGTCGGACACACCGAACTGTTTGACAGCAATGACTGCAGCCAGTATATTTTCATAGTTATGGTCGCCTCTTAAAAGCACATCGTCAATATCGATCAGCTTCGTATCTTCATAGTAGATTGCATGATCTTTGATATATGCATCTGCCTGACCCTCGCCGGTGAAATACTTGATTTCCGCCGGACCGGAGTAATTATCCAGAAACGACTTCTGCTGACGGTTGAAAACGACCGTATCCGATTCAGTCAGATTGTTTAATAAAGACAGCTTGGCATTCACATATTCCTCTTTCGAGGAATGGTAGTCCATATGTGCTTCATAAATATTTGTCAGCACCGCGACATCCGGCTTGAAGCTGCTTACGCCCATCATCTGGAAAGATGACAGCTCCATAACGAGCACACTGTCCTCGTCCGCCTCAAACGCCGCTTCACTTGCCGGATAGCCGATATTGCCGCAGAGAATCGGTTTTTTATTGTCATTATCCATCATTTCGCCGATCAGGTGTGTGACGGTCGTTTTGCCATTCGTCCCGGTAATCCCGATAATGCCTGCGTCGGTGATGTCTTTCGTCAGCTCGACTTCTGTGATGATCGGGATGCCGCGCTCCATCGCCTCCTGGATGAATTCAATCTTGTAAGGTATGCCAGGGTTTTTGATGATCAGTTCGGCATCGTTCAGAAGGCTGACCGGGTGATGGCCGTCGACGATTTCGACTCCCTGCCCTTTCAGCAGCTGTCTGATACTTTCATCGGCAAATATTTCGTTTGTCGTCAAGACGACATTTGCGCCGAAACGAATCATCGTGTTGACGGCACTTCGGCCGCTTCTGCCGTATCCGAGCACAATGACTTTTTTGTCTTTGTATTTATTATGACTCATTTAAAGTCCTCCCAGCAGAATTCCGATCACACCTGCGACTGCACCTGTCGTCCAGAATACAGCGACTATTTTCCATTCACTCCATCCAAGCAGCTCGAAATGGTGGTGAATCGGTGTCATCTTGAATATTCTTTTTCCAGTGAGTTTGAATGATGCCACCTGCAGCATGACGGATGCGGTTTCGATGACGAACACTGCACCGATGAAAAGCAGCAGCAGACTGTTGTTGATCATGATCGAGACGATACCGACCACACCGCCGAGGGCGAGTGAACCTGTATCTCCCATAAACAGCTTTGCAGGGTATTTATTATAGATCAGGAAACCGAGCAGCGCACCGATGATGATGCACAGGAACAACACGATTTCATATTCATGGTACATCGATGCAATCGTCAGAAACGCACCAAATGCGATGATTGACGTTCCGGTCGCAAGGCCGTCCAGCCCGTCCGTCAGGTTGACGGCGTTGCTGAATCCGACCAGCCAGAATATAATCCACAGCACAAACAGGAATCCGAGCGGAATAGACAATTCCGTCCCCGGTATATGAATGCTGTTTGTAATGTCCGGAATCCAGTTGGCCATTATGATGTAAACGATGATCGACACCGCAATCTGCGCGATGAATTTCTGCTTTGATGTCAGTCCGGTATTATCCTTTTTGACGACGATGATATAGTCGTCGATGAAACCGATCAGGCCGAAGCCGATCGTCACGATGATCAGTACGAGCATCTTGTATATGTCATCGACAAAAAACAGTGCGGCCAATGCGAGCAGTATCGTCGGAATCAGGTAAGTCAGCCCGCCCATTGTCGGCGTGCCGGTTTTTGCCTGATGGGACTCAGGTCCCTCTTCCCTGATCGACTGGCCGAACTTCATACGCTTCAACAGCGGAATTGTGACCGGCACTAAAATTGCAGTAAGTGCAAATGCGAGTATTAAAAATATAAGATTCATCATATCCTCCTAGTCATTTGGGTCATTTGACGATAATGTGATGTTGATCTCACTGCCTTCTTCAATCGGAGCACCGGCTTCGACCGACTGCTCACTGACGTATCCTTCACCTTCGATCGTGATATCCACACCTGCAAAATCTCCAAAAATTATTGCTTCACGTTTTGACAGACCGCTTAAGTCCGGCATTGTTGCCTGTCCGTCCGTTTTGACGAAAAATGTGTCATACGGCAGCAGCGCGTTATTTTTCGGGTAATGGTCATCAATTTCTCCGCCCTCGCCGATAACGACCTGATGGATCGATTCATCTTCTGGCAGCGCCGCTTCATCCATTCTCTGGCCCGTATAATCTTCCACAGGGACCAGCTCGGCAGTCGACTCTTCATCCTGTGAACCGACCTCCAAATATTTGAGCGTACGTTCCATCAGCGGGTTGAAACCGTGCATCACACCGTAATCCCAAGTGTCTTCCTTATTTTTTGTTGCGAGCTTGATGCCGTAGTAAATGATTACTTCCGGATCATCTTCCGGCGCATAGCCGATGAACGAAGTCAGAAACTCATAGTCGCCGGTCATATAGCCACCGTTTTCAGGGTCGATGATCTGTGCGGTTCCGGACTTGCCGGCCACTTCATAATCATCCAGCTGATACTGCGGGTTACGCTCCATGGAACCGCCGACGAATGTATTGATTTCTTCCTGCGTCTTTTCTGCCGCTTCAGGGCTGATGACCTGTCTTACGACGGACTCTTTTCCATCATACAGCACTTCATCCGTATTCGGATCTGTTATCGAGTCGATGACATAAGGTTTTTTCATTTCGCCGCCATTCAGTATGGCAGTCATCCCCTGAATCATCTGAATCGGAGTCACTGTCGAAGTCTGTCCGAATGATGTCGTCTTACGCTGCAGTTCCTCGTCCCAGGCAATGACACCCGGCACTTCACGCGGAAATTCCGAATCCGTCGTCTGCCCGAAACCGAAGTCCTGATAATATTCGAGCATCTTGTCTTCGCCCACTTTATCCTGAAGTATCATCATCAGTGCGTTAGAAGAATACTGCATACCCTCATTATAAGTGATATTTCCCCAGCCTTCAGGTTCCCAATCGTAAATTGTGTGTCCGCCGACATCAAATTCACCGGATTCAAACGTCATATCCGGCTCATATTCACCCGCATCGATTGCGGCGGCAAGACTGAACACTTTGAATGTCGAGCCCGGCTCAAATGAATACTGGTAGAGCATATTCAACCAGCTGTTGCCGAATCCTTCACGCGTTCTCGGATTGAAGGAAGGTCTCTGTCCGGACCCCAGAATCTCACCGGTTTCAGCATCCGCAACGACTGCAAACAGCTCTTCCGGTTCAAAATGTTCTTCCATCTCATCAAGAGAGTCTTCCAGATACAGCTGGATGTTCGAATCGATCGTCAGATGGATATCCGCACCGTCTTCAGGCGCCTTCACCTGGTTTTGAGTATTCGGCACTATGTACCCCCAGACATCCTGAGTATAACCTGTCGACCCGGGCTCACCGGAAAGTACATCCTCATAAGCACGTTCCAGCCCCATCTGTCCGAACAGTCCTCCGGTCTCCTCATCCTGTTCTGCATAACCCACAAGATGCGAAGCAAAGTTGCCGTTCGGATAGAAACGCTTAGTTTCCGCTACAAAATAAAAACCGCTGACACCTGAATCCTCATCCGCCTGAATTTCTTCCAGTGTTTGCTTTTCATTATAGGAAATGTCTATGCCGGCTCTGCCGAGCTCGACCTGGAAACGGCCCTCCTCAATTCCTTTGTCAATTTTCTCAATCACTTCATCTTCATCCATATCCAGTACTTCATTAAGTACAGATGCCACTTTTTCCTTATCTTCAACGTGATTCGGATAGTCCTCATCAATGATTAATGCGACACGGTAAGCTTCCATATCACTCGCGAGAATATTGTTATCACGGTCGGTGATATCGCCCCTTTCTCCATGATTGACTGCCGTTCTTGAAAATTTTTCATGTCCATGTGCGACCAGATCTTCATCTTCCAGTGATTTTCCGATCATCAAATATGAAAATTGCCAGAATATCAAAAGAAAAAGCACTCCTATACCTAGATATATTAGGAGCGCACCTACTGAAAATGATGTCGTTCTATTCATGAACTTTACTTTAATTTTTGCCATGTCTTTCAACAACCTTTACATTGCCGTTGTCTAAATCTAGACCCAGCTCACCAGCTTTCCCGTAAATTCTATCATAGGATGCCAAATGTGTCACTTCCGTATTCAACTCATCGATCTCACCATTTTTCGTCGCAATTTCACTTTCTACGTTTGTGATTTCACTCTGCAGCTCATAAGCATCCATCTTTGAAGAAAGTACAAAGACCGCAGCAACGGTAATCAATATCATCAATGTGAGATAAATGATCGCTTCGCCCCGTTTGATGCCGACGACTTTGCTTTTCGTACGCGTTCCGGCACTTGATTTCGTCTGACTCTGGTCATTCGGTTTTGTATTTGGTATTGCTTGACGATACCTTTCTACTGCCATCGTTAACACATCCTATTTCTGTTTCTCTGCTATTCTTAATTTCGCACTGCGCGCTCTCGGATTGTTTTCCAGTTCTTCACCATCGGCCAGGATCGGTTTGCGGTTGATTCTTTTGAGGTCCGGCTGATATTCCTCAGGAATGACAGGCAGTCCTTTTGGCAGTTCCGGCCCTTTTTCATACTCTACGAACATCTGCTTGCAGATTCTGTCTTCCAGTGAATGGAATGTGATGACAGACACTCTGCCATCCTTGTTTAAAATTTCAATCGCCGCTTCAAGCGAACGTTCAAATACACCCAGTTCATCATTCACTGCGATTCTGAGCGCCTGAAACACCCTTTTCGCCGGGTGGCCGCCTGTGCGTCGGAACTTGTGGGGTATTTGGGACTTTATTATTTCTGTCAGTTCGGTCGTCGTTTCTATGTTCTGTTCTTTTCTTCTTCTTTCGATTTCCCTTGCGATCCGCTTGGAGAATTTCTCTTCACCGTATCTGAAGAAAATACTGACAAGCGCCTCATAGGAATAAGTATTTACAACTTCATACGCATCCAGAGACTGGGACTGGTCCATCCTCATATCAAGCCTCGCTTCTCTTGTATGGGAAAAACCACGCTCTGTAATATCGAGCTGAGGGCTTGAAACACCCAGGTCATACATGATTCCGTCAATTTTTTCTATATCCAAAGCTTTCAATTCTTCTTTCAGATTTTCAAAATTACTGTGTACAAGAGTCAATCTTTCATCATCTTTAAATTTTTTCTGCGCATATTCAATCGCATAAATGTCCTGGTCGAATGCGATCACTTTGCCGGTTGTGACTTTACTGAGCAGATATTCAGTATGACCGCCGCCGCCTAAAGTGGCATCCACATAAATTCCGTCTTCCCTGACATTGAGACCGTCCACTGTTTCTTCTAATAATACCGTGTCATGACTGAACACATTGTCACATCCTATAAATCAAAGTCTATTAAGTCTTCTGCTATATCTTCAAAGTTTTCCTCAGAGTCCGAATAAAAATCTGACCACTCTTCTGAATCCCAGATTTCAATACGGCTGGAAACACCAATTATTGTGCAATCTTTTGAAAGCCCTGCATAAGTGCGTAAATTTTGGGGGATATTGATCCGTCCCTGCTTATCCACCTCGACGACAGTCGCGCCAGAGAAGAATAAACGCATGAATTTACGGGCATCACGTTTTGTCAGCGGCAGGCTTTTCATTTTTTCTTCAATGCGGGACCATTCTTCATGTGTGTAGCCAAAGAGACATTTATCAAGGCCTCGTGTAATTACAAACTGCTCCGATAAATCGTCGCGAAACTTACTTGGAACGATCATTCTGCCTTTTGTATCGAGTTTATTGTTAAATTCTCCCATGAACATGGTATCCACCTGCCTCTATTAATAAATTACCACATCCCGCCACTTTCCACCACAAATTATACAAAATAACCGGCTGTAATTTAAATAAAATAAAAAAAGCGGCTTTCTAATTTTTAGAAAGCCGCCGGCTGAATGGTGTTGCTATGGGGTTTTGAGGATTACCAGATCCGTTGTGTAGGAAAGTGGTGGAAAATCCCTTAAATCGGTCATATATTGCCAAGGGTGGTACATTCTTTCATGCAGTCCGCCATCCGGCAGTAATTTTTCCTGCAGTTCGGTCAAATCACCCAGTTCTTTTCTTTTATGCCGCTTCACTTCGGTTCTGTATCTGCGCTCCAGATAGTCGAGCTGTTTCAGATGGTGCTTGAAGTTCGCTTCGACAATCTCCGTCATGAAGTCCTGGCTGTTGATGGCATGCAGTTCCTGATAACCCTTCTCGGCACTTTTCGTAATGTCTCCGATTTTATTTATAAACTCGGAGCTGACATCATTTTCGACCATAGAATGTTTAAGGTCTTTGATCGTGTCATAAAACTGCGGGTTGAAATCCAGTTCATATTTTTCCATCAGCTTTTCAAGCCTCGGGGATAAATACTCAAATTCGACGCGTTTTAAAATGATCGGCATGTCCACATCCATCACTTCAAACACTTTGTGCAGTTCACCCCAGTACTTCACTTCTGCATTGCCGCCGAGAAATATGAGTGTGTTGAACAGCATCTCCTGCATCAGCGGACGCGTCACCACATTATTGCTGAATATTTCCGGTGATTCCTCAAGCAGTCCGAGCAGTTCATCTTTTGTATATTTCTCATCACCGGCTCTGAAATGTTCCCCGTCCTTCTCAAGAAGCGTCCGGTCCGTTGTCGCGTTGACAAATAAGTGCACATTATTTTCCGTATGGAGCGTCGGAGGGATATCCAGTTCACCCGTCAGCTGTTTCTGGCCGCTGACGAATGCATCATCGATCTTTTCATGGGATTCAATCATCGATCTGAACATCGATTTTTCAAACTGCCGCACTTCCGGTGTGTGGCTGTTGAAGACAAGGATGCCTTCATCTTTGAACAGGTCATGCACGAGAGCGTGGAACAGCTCCGTCCAATAAGCATGTTCATCTATGAATGCTGTCACTTTGTCCTTCAAAGCTTTCAGGTCTGAGCGGTCTCCGCACATTTCCATGATCTTATTCAAAGTATCCTTCATGGCCTGTTTGTCGTATTCATAGAAACCGACGCTCATATTCACTTTGAGGTTCGGCTTATAGCTGATCTTCCTCTTCTTTCTGTGCATGTCGTCATAGACGAATGTATGATTGATCTCTTCGTAATCATGATCCTCTCCCGCTACCCAGAAGACCGGCACGGCATCATAACCATATTTTTCTTTCATATCCTTTGTCACGATGATGATGGATATTATTTTGTGGATGATATAGGCCGGGCTCATGAACAGTCCTGCCTGCTGCCCGCCGATGACTGCACGGTGACCTTCAGCCAGCAGTTCAAGGTTCTTCTCCTGTGCGTCTGACAGGCCATACTTTGCCATATCATTCCTCATTATTTCAGCAAGTGTTTTCGTGTGATCGTGGGCAGGCCTTGCCAGCATCTGATTCACACTTTTTTCATTCAATGAGAGATTTTGATAAAATTTAAGTATATCCTTTTCCTGACGGTTAAATTTATCAATAAAATTATCGTTAGAGAATTTCATACATTCAATTTCCATTGTCTTTCTCCTTTGTTGCGGTGATTAATTAAAATTATAGATTTTTTCATTTTATAAAACAATTGAACTGTTTATCAATTATAATATAATGGATGAAAGGAGCGATTTTTAATGTCTGAAATCAAACATTTGGCAATCAACTATAAGACTGCCGAAGATTTTAAAAAGTTCGGGGAATATGGAACACAGGAATTGCAGATGATGGAAGAGCTTGAGGGGAATGTGATCGATGCCGATACCGACTCGCCGTTCTACGGTATATATGTCGGTGAAAACCTGGCAGCGCGCATGTGCCTCTACAGAAAAGAGGATGACAACAATCCCATCTTTGATCCGCCGCATGACTACCTCGTCATATGGAAGCTCGAAGTGCTGGAAAAATACCGCGGCAGGGGTTTCGGTTCCGAACTGATCGATTATGTAAAAGAGCAGAATATGCCCATCAAGGCGGTCAGCCGTCAAAATGCACGGTCGTTTTTTGAAGACCACGATTTTGAAACTTTAAAATATGATATTGAGAGAGACCTCGCGGACAACGCACTGATCTGGTATCCGGAAGGATATTCTCTGCAGCAATAAAAAAGATGAGCCTGAGCTCATCTTTTTTAGTTATTCACTACTTCTTCACCTTTATAGCTTCCGCATGATTTACAAACACGGTGTGAAAGTTTCATTTCACCACAGTTTGAACATTCAACCATTCCTGGCGCTGAAAGTTTAATATGCGTACGGCGTTTATTTTTACGAGTTTTAGATGTTCTTCTTTTAGGTACTGCCATGATTAATCCTCCTTTTCTTCATCACTATCAAGTAGTGCTTTTAATTTTTCAAGTCTGGGATCTGTTTTTTCCCCACTCTCGTGAGCAAACTCATCTTCATCGATGACTTCCCAATCTTTTCCGCTCCCAAGTGGTTCATCGCTTGTTGTATAAGCGGTTGGAAGGTTCACAATGATGAGTTCCCTGATTACAGGTTCTAAATCCAATGTATGAATGACCGGATGAACATTTTCATCCAGATCATCATCTTCATGGACAGTTTCATCAAAGATTTCCAATGATTCGATTTGAAGCGGGACTTGAATATCTTCAGATGTTCGACTGTCGAGCATGTTGATAATCGTATCGATATATATCTGTACATTGAATTGTCTGCTGCGCACAAATATTTCACCTTTGACGTTGAGCGATTCGACAGATAAGATATCCTTCCTGTCCGTCAAGTTCTCAATCTTCAGGTTATCATCAAATTTGATCACTTCATCATGGAATTTTCTTAGTTGAGCCAACGTCCATTTCATACTCTTCACCTCTTATGAGCACAAAAAATATTGTACATTTTATGGGGACTTATGTCAAGTTATTTTCTTAACAGATTATTTGATACAATATAGAATAAAGGAGGTCTTTTCCAATGAAGGTCACATCCCTCATCACTGAATACAATCCCTTCCACAATGGTCATATATATCATATCAATGAAAGCTGTAAAGTTGCAGGTGCCGATATCGTCATCGCCGTCATGAGCGGCAACTTCACGCAGCGCGGCGAGGCAGCAATAACGAATAAATTCATCCGGGCCGCCCACGCCGTAAAACACGTGGATCTCGTCGTCGAGCTGCCGCTTAAAAACAGCATCAGCTTTGCCGACGATTTCGCACTCGGCGGCGTGAGGATCGCTGAACTCCTCGGAAGTACACACCTCGTCTTCGGCAGCGAGTCCGGTGACATATCATTATTGAAACAGCTGTATGCCGACAGCCGGGACAACGTCGACAGGGACGAGCTCGCGAGCCTCATCAGGCAGGGTTACAGCCATCCGCGCGCTCTTGCCGAACTGCTCGGCGAGGGCGGCATCAGCGGTTCGAACAACATCCTCGGCCTGAGCTACATACGCGCAATTGAAACGCTCGGCAGCAGCATTATCCCGCTCACCATCAAAAGGCAGAGCAGCCAGTACAATGATCCGGACCTGTCGAAAGGCGCATTTTCAAGCGCGACAAGCATCAGGAATAATATAATGGCCGGCAGCGCTGATGCTGTGAAAAATTTCATGCCGCCCGATCTCGCAGACGATATTTTGGAAAATAAACCCCTGAGCAACGCAGATTTCTTCCAGACGCTGAAAACCATCATCACACATAAGAGCCCCGGAGAACTGCGGGAAATCTATATGATGACCGAAGGCCTCGAGCACCGTCTGAAATCCAATGTGCGGGGTGCCCCCGGCTATAATGAGTTCATGCACAGGATAAAAACGAAGCGCTACACATGGACACGCCTGAACCGTCTGATGATATGCATACTTTTAAACATCACCAAAAGCGGAATGGCCGCCCATGACGTACGGGATATCAATGCCGTGCGTGTGCTTGCAATGAACAGAGCAGGACAGAAATACCTGAAGACGCTCAAAAGTACGGACGTTCAGATCATTACAAACGTCAACAAAGAAAACAGCCGCCATATCAGCGATGAGATCATGGCGACAGACGTCTATAACATTGCATGGAATTCTGACCGGAATGACTTCAATACACCCGTCATCATCAATCGCTGAATTTTTCCTGCAGCAGGTTCGCAACGTGCGGCGGCACGACATCTTCGATCTTGCCGCCGTACTTTGCCACTTCCTTGACGATGGATGACGATATGAATGAATAATTGTTGTTAGTCATCATATAGATGGTCTCTATATCGCTGTCGAGCTTCCTGTTCATGCTTGTCAGCTGCATTTCATATTCGAAGTCACTGACTGCGCGGAGACCTCTGACGATGGCTTTGGCACCGACTTCATTACAGAAGTCTATAAGCAGACCATAAAACTGCTTCACTTCCACATTATCCAGATGGCTCGTCACCTCTTCGATCATCTCCACTCTTTCCTGCGGAGTGAACAAACCTTTCTTGGAAGAGTTTCTGAGCACTGAAATGTACACTTTATCAAACACTTTGCTCGTTCTCTCTATTATATCCAAATGTCCGTAAGTAATCGGGTCGAAACTGCCCGGACAGACCGCTACTCTTGTCATGATGATTTCCCCTCAATATTTTTCAGTATATTTACTTTAACTGTACCATAAACGACATCCCGTACATTGTCAAAACCGGGGTTTTTAAAAGATTCATTCTTACCCGCTTCTATGACAATCCGCCCGTCTTCATTCAGTATGCCGAGTCTGTTTATTTCCGACAGGGCAAAAGAGATGATGTTCTTTCCGTACGGCGGGTCTAGAAATATCAGGTCAAAAGTCTTATCCCTTTTGGCGAGTGCCTTCAGCGCCCGCCTGTAGTCGTTGCGATATATTTCAACCGGCTCCTCGAGTCCTTCGGTATTCTTCTTCAATACACCGATCGCGTCTTTCGCCCCGTCGATGAAAATACAGCTCCCGGCGCCTCTGCTGAGCGCTTCGATGCCGAGCGAACCGGTCCCTGCGAATAAATCCAGCACGTCCCCTTCGAGATGTCCCAGTATATTGAAGATGTTCTCCCTCACTTTATCCGTCGTCGGCCGCGTGTCCTTGTGCGGTAAAGCGGAGATTTTCCTGCCCTTGTAATAGCCACTGATAATTCTCATAAAAATCCTCTTTCCATTTTCTGTTGATTTGAGATAAGATGAATAACAGGAGTTGATCATACATGCAAAAATTTATCCGTCTCGGT
>DEQG01000118.1:0-2516 GCA_002360325.1 Salinicoccus sp. UBA3372
GCGAATGGACCTCCTTTATCTTCGATAGTTTAAATAATTACTGACTCTTCTACAATTTCTACTAAACGGAAGCGTTTAGTCGCTGATAACGGACGCGTTTCTTCAATACGTACCACGTCGCCCATTTTTGCACTGTTTTGTTCATCGTGTGTTTTGTATTTCTTAGAATATTTAACACGTTTGTTGATGATAGGGTGTCTTTTGTAAGTTTCAACAAGTACCGTGATTGTCTTATCCATTTTGTCGGATACTACGCGGCCCTGGTAAACTTTACGTTCGTTTTTCTCTTCCACTATATAACCCTCCTATATTATTGATTAGCCTTAGCTTCTTCTAGCTCTCTCTCGCGAATTGTTGTTTTCATTCTTGCGATTGTTTTTCTGACCGTTTTGATACGAGCAGTGTTTTCTAGCTGACCAGTAGCTAGCTGAAAGCGTAGGTTGAATAGTTCTTCTTTTAATTCCTTAACGTTATCTTCGATTTCTGACGTTGTTAAATCACGGATTTCATTAGCTTTCATTCGTATCACCACCTAATTCTTCACGTCTGACGATTTTAGTTTTTACCGGAAGTTTGTGGCTTGCAAGGCGAAGTGCTTCTTTGGCAACCTCTTCTTCAACACCAGAAACTTCGAACATGATTCTTCCAGGTTTTACAACTGCAATCCATCCTTCAACTGCACCCTTACCTGAACCCATACGTACTTCTAATGGCTTCTTTGTATATGGCGTGTGTGGGAAAATATTAATCCAAACTTTACCGCCACGCTTCATGAAACGTGTCATTGCAATACGTGCTGCTTCGATCTGTCTTGAAGTGATCCATGCAGTAGTAGTTGCCTGTAGACCGTATTCACCAAATGATACTTGATTACCGCCTTTTGACAGTCCTTTAGTATTCGGACGGTGCTGACGACGGTACTTTACTCTTTTAGGTAATAACATAATCAATTTCCTCCTTTACTTGTTATCTTTTTTTACAGGAAGAACTTCTCCACGGTAGATCCATACTTTGACACCTAATTTACCATAAGTAGTGTCAGCTTCTTCATGCGCATAGTCAATGTCTGCACGTAGTGTATGAAGTGGAACTGTTCCTTCGTTGTAGCCTTCTGAACGAGCGATATCTGCTCCGCCCAAACGTCCGGATACTTGCGTTCTGATACCTTTTGCTCCAGCTTTAAGCGCTCTTCCAAGTGCTTGTTTCTGAGCTCTGCGGAATGATACCCGGTTTTCTAGTTGACGAGCAATGCTTTCCGCAACTAATTTAGCATCCATATCGATTTTCTTAACTTCAACAACGTTGATATGAACTCTCTTACCAGTTAATTTGTTCAAAGCAGTACGTAATTTATCAATCTCGCTACCACCTTTACCAATAACCATACCTGGTTTACCAGTATGAACAGCAATATTAATTCGGTTTGCCGCACGTTCAATTTCAACTTTAGAAATAGATGCATCTTTAAGATTTGTCTCGATATATTCACGTACTTTTAAGTCTTCATGCAATAGATCGGCGAAGTCTTTATCTGCATACCATTTTGCTTCCCAATCACGGATAACACCTGTACGAAGACCAATTGGATTAATCTTTTGACCCAAATTAATTCCCTCCTTAATTTTTAAGCTTTTTCTTCTACTTTTTCGTTTTCTTCTGTTTCCACAGCCGTATCTTCTTCAATTGATGCAGGTTCTGCAACAACGATTGTTACGTGGCTGGTACGTTTGTTGATTTTTGTCGCACGACCTTGAGCACGCGGACGGAAACGTTTCAGAGTTGGTCCTTCGTCTGCGAATGCCTCTGATACGATCAGATGATCAACATCCATGTCATAGTTATGTTCTGCGTTCGCTGCTGCTGATTTGATTAACTTCTCAACAACAGGCGAAGCTCTTTTATTTGTAAGCTGTAGGATAGACATTGCTTCTCCGACTTCTTTACCGCGGATTAAATCCAAAACAAGTCTCACTTTACGTGGAGCAATTCTAACTGTTTTAGCAACTGCTTTCGCTTGCATGTTCCGTTCCTCCTTTATAACAGTTTATTTCTTATCTTTTTGTTTTCTTGTCGTCGTCGCCGTGACCTTTGAAAGTTCTTGTTGGAGCAAACTCTCCAAGTTTATGTCCGACCATGTCTTCTGTAACGTAGACCGGTACGTGTTTGCGGCCGTCATAGACTGCAATAGTGTGCCCGATAAAGTTAGGGAAGATCGTTGAACGGCGTGACCATGTTTTTATAACACTTTTTTTGTTAGCTTCATTTAAGTTTTCAACCTTTTTCATCAAATGACCATCGACGAAAGGTCCTTTTTTAAGACTGCGTGTCATTAGTAGGAAACCTCCTTCATCAAAATTGTGTGCGGAGTATGAGTCCGCACAGTTTTATTTTATTTATTTCTTACGTTTTCTAACAATCATCTTATTAGAACGGTTTTTACCTCTGCGCGTCTTCTTACCAAGAGTAGGTTTACCCCATGGTGATAATGGTGACGGCATACCGATTGGCGTACGTCC
>DEQG01000118.1:2544-13483 GCA_002360325.1 Salinicoccus sp. UBA3372
CCGTGTGGGTGGTCGTTAGGGTTCATAACAGAACCACGTACCGTAGGGCGCTGACCTTTCCATCTGGAACGGCCTGCCTTACCAACGTTGATCAGTTCATGCTGTTCGTTGCCGACAGCACCGATTGTTGCACGGCAAGTCGCAAGAACCATTCTTACTTCACCGGATTTCAATCTTACCAATACGTATTTACCTTCTTTACCAAGTACCTGTGCACGTGCACCAGCTGAACGTACGAGCTGACCGCCGCGGCCAGGTTTCAACTCGATATTATGAATCATGGTACCTACCGGGATATCCTGTAGCGCCATAGCGTTACCCGGCTTGATGTCAGCTTCAGGTCCGCTCATGATTTCTGTACCTACAGTAATTCCTTTTGGTGCCAGGATGTAACTCTTTTCTCCGTCTGCATATTGAACCAGTGCAATATTCGCTGAACGGTTTGGATCATACTCAATCGTAGCAATCTTTCCAGGTACACCGTCTTTAATACGTTTGAAATCAATTACTCTGTATTGACGTTTATGTCCGCCGCCTTTATGGCGTACAGTCATTCTGCCCTGGTTGTTACGACCCGCTTTTCTCGGAAGCGGCTGTAATAATGACCGTTCCGGAGTTGTTGATGTGATTTCAGCATAGTCCGAACCAGTCATATTACGACGAGCATTCGTGGTTGGCTTATAATGTTTTATTGCCATCTCGTTTTACCTCCTTAATGGTATGACTCTGATTAAAAGATTTCAATCGAGCCTTCTCTTAATGTCACGATCGCTTTTCTTCTTCTATTTGTATAACCTTCGTAGCGACCCATACGTTTTTTCTTCGGTTTATAGTTCATAATGTTCACTTTTTCAACTGTTACATCGAAAATTTCTTCGATTGCTTTTTTGACTTGTGTCTTGTTTGCTTTTACGTCCACGTCAAATGTGTACTTGTCCAACTGCATTAAGTCTGCTGAACGTTCAGTGATCACTGGACTTTTGATAATATCGCGAGCATCCATTACAGAAGTACCTCCTCTGCTTTAGTGATTGCACCTTCCGTGAAAATAACACGGTCTGCAGAAAGGATATCCAGGACATTAAGGTTTTCCGGAGTAAGTACCGTTACACCTTGCAAGTTGCGGGATGAAAGCTCTACGTTTACATTTTCATTCTCCAGAACAAGAAGAACTTTCTTATCTGCTTTAAGATTTGCTAATACAGCCTGGAATTCTTTGGTTTTTGGTGCATCCAATGAGATGTTGTCCACTACTGTCAATACATCTTCATTAACTTTCGCCGATAGTGCTGAGCGAAGTGCCAAGCGGCGCATCTTCTTCGGCATCTTGTAAGAATAGCTTCTTGGTGTCGGTCCGAATACAATCCCGCCGCCTCTGTAGTGCGGTGCACGGATCGTACCCTGGCGTGCGTTACCTGTACCTTTTTGTCTGAATGGTTTTTTCCCTCCACCACGAACTTCCGAGCGGTTTTTCACTGAGTGTGTACCACGACGAAGTGATGCACGCTGCAGTTGAACAGCTTCGAATAATACGTGCTGGTTCGGTTCAATACCGAATATATCCTGGTTTAATTCCATAGAATTAACTTTTGATCCATCTTTAGATAAAACATCGATTGCCATGTGTTAAATCCTCCCTTCCTGATTTTTTATTTATTTAACACTTTTTTTATTTGCTGTAGCAATTTTTACATAGCCTTTACGAGGGCCGGGCACGTTACCTTTGATCAGCAACACATTGCGCTCCTGGTCCACACGTACGATTTCCAGGTTTTGAAGAGTAATTGTCTTACCACCCATACGGCCTGGCAATTTTTTACCTTTGAAAACTCTTCCCGGATACGCAGCTGCTGCCATAGCACCAGGTGACCTGTGGAAATGGGAACCGTGGCTCATAGGGCCGCGTGACTGGTTGTGACGCTTGATTGCACCCTGAAATCCTTTACCTTTTGAAGTTCCCGTTATATCAACAAAGTCCCCTGCTTCAAATGTATCTGCAGTGACTTCTTGACCGATTTCGAATTCTTCAACATTCAAGTTTTTGAATTCACGAACGAAGCGCTTAGGGAGAGCTCCGGAAGCTTTAGCATGTCCTGCTTCCGCTTTGTTTGCATACTTATTGGATTTAGCACCTTCAAAGTATTCGCGTTTGTCGTCGAAACCGATTTGTACAGCGTTATAGCCGTCAGTTTCTTCAACTTTCTTCTGTACTACTACGTTACCTGCTGTTTCTACTACTGTTACTGGAATCAACTCTCCGTTTTCACCGAAAACTTGAGTCATCCCAACTTTTTTACCTAAGATTCCTTTGGTCATCGAAAGTCCACCTCCTGTTATAAATTATAATTTGATTTCGATGTCTACACCTGATGGTAAGTTCAAGCCCATTAGTGCATCAACTGTTTTCGGTGTAGGGTTTAAAATGTCGATAAGACGTTTGTGCGTACGCTGTTCAAACTGCTCACGTGAATCCTTGTACTTGTGCACCGCACGAAGAATTGTGTAGACAGTCTTTTCTGTCGGCAGTGGAATCGGTCCGGAAACATCCGCACCTGAGCGCTTTGCTGTTTCTACAATCTTCTCCGCTGACTGATCCAATACTCTGTGATCATACGCTTTTAAACGAATACGAATTTTTTGTTTTGCCATTATTTTTACCTCCTTTGGTCGTCATCAATAGTTTTGATAGACTTCTCCACGAAAATTTTCTGACACATTGCCATGGCAATGCGGCCGGGTGTGTCAGTAACCTCTCGCTTCTCAGATATCGAAAAGGGGCAACATCAGCGTTCGCCCTGCTTTTCTAAGTCAAGGCAGAGTCCTCCGCCTTTTTAGTCCAACGTTAGATATAATACACGAAAAGAGTGAGAAAATCAATAGATAAACTAAGATTTTTCCACTCTTTTTGCTTTTGGTTTTTTCGGACCCTATCATTATACGATGTTCAGTTACTTATTACAATGATCATTCCGATACAAACATGAAATAAAGTATGAAAATGACGAACAGCCAGTACATCATCGGATGAATTTCTTTACGGCGTCCTGCCATGATCATCGTCACCGGATAAAATATGAATCCTACAGCTATCCCCGTCGCTATACTGTATGACAGCGGCATCATGAACACCGTCAAAAAGGCCGGTACCGCTATTTCAAACTGGTTGAACGGTATCTTGGTCAAGTTTGAAGCCATCAGCGCCCCGACTATGATGAGTGCCGGTGCGGTCACTTCCGACGTAAACGTGACAAGCAGCGGCGAGAAGAATATTGCTGACAGAAACAGCAGTGCCGTTACGATACTCGCAAATCCGGTTCGCGCTCCGGCGGCGACCCCGGCTGTGGATTCGACATAGGACGTCGTTGTCGACGTTCCAAGGATTGAACCAGAGATTGTCGCTACAGCGTCAGAAAGCAATGCACGGTTTGCGCGAGGCAGTTTATTATCTTTGATGAAGTTCGCCTGGGAGGCAACGCCAACCAGAGTACCTGCTGTGTCAAAAAAGTCAACAAACAGGAAAGTCAGCACTACAATCAGGAATTGTGTATTAAACAACTGGGAAGGTTCTGAAAATGCCTCAAATGCGGCACCGAATGTCGGTTCTATGCTGGGAACCGCACTGACTATACCTCCCGGCATCGGCACGAGGTTCAATACTACCCCGGCAAGAGCCGTTACAATCATCCCTATGAATATTGCTCCCGGAGTTTTCTTGGCCATTAATATCACTGTCACCAGCAATCCGAACGCCGCCAGCAGCACACCTGAATCATGTACCGGTCCGAGACTCACAAGCGTCGCTTCATCCGGTGCGATGATTCCGGCACCCTGCAGGCCTACAAAGGTGATGAAAAATCCGATTCCGGCACTGACGGCCATCTTCATTTCCATAGGTATGGAATTTATTATGTACTCACGCAAGCCTGAAACTGTTAAGACGACAAAGATTATCCCGGAGAATAAAACTCCCGTCAATGCAGTCTGCCAAGGTATGCCCATCGTCAGAACGACACTGAAGGCGAAGAAAGCATTCAGACCCATGCCCGGGGCAAGAGCTATCGGATATCTTGCAAAAATACCCATGATCAGTGTCCCGACAAAAGCAGCAAGTGCCGTCGCCACGAAGACTGCATTCATATCCATCTTCATTTCATCAGGTACGCCATCTATCCCTTGAAGAGATAGCATGGAAGGATTGACTGCGAGTATATATGCCATTGAAAGGAACGTCGTTAAACCACCGATGATCTCCCGCCGGTAATTGGTATCGTGTCCTTCGAAATCAAAATATTTTTTCATTTCACTTCTCCGTTCTTTATTTTCCCTATATATAATAGGAAGTTTTCAAATCAATTATTATATAACTTTGATTATATCCGGATCTTCATGACCGATGAATTTGACGAGCATACGGCGGGTATGCGGCAGGAACTTCTCTATGAGTCTGCCGAGAAGAAAGACGATGATGATTGTACCAATGAACACCGGTCCGCCGAGAAGAAATCCTGCGAGCAATGCGAAAATCTCCATCAGATTCCGTGCACTCGATAATTTCAAATTGAACTTTTCAACGAAAAACAACATCAGTGTATCGCGCGGGCCGGCGCCCAGATTAGGTGTAATATAAAATGCTATGCCGAAAGCCATGACGAACAGCCCTACTGTAAATATCAGTATGTGCATTATCCAGCCATCCACATCCGGAAGTAAAAAGTTAAAAACATCTATAAAAATACCGATTGTAAACATGTTTATATATACGCCCAGTTTAGGCAGCCGTTTTAATGCGACAGCAGTGAATATAACAATAATCGCACCAACTATGATCGCCCATGAACCGATTGTAAGCCCGAATGTCTGCCATAAGCCGTAATGCAAAACATCCCAGGGTGCCAGACCGAGCAGACGGCCTTTTATGGTGAGCGTTACGCCGAAGGATAAAATAATCATACCTGCGATGAAAAATATCCAACGTTTTAATATTGAATTTCGCAATCAGCTTCCTCCTATCTACATATAGATATATTTTATAGCTGTCCACTTGAAATAACAATAGAGAAATCAAAGTGATGGACCGGATATGATGATAAAGCCTTTTCATAATGTTTGAAATTATATTTTATGAGGTAAATAACTAATGATTAACTTAATAAATGTATTATAAGAGGGAGCTGTATGTTATGAAGGATCACAAATACAAATTAGCCACACTGGTTTTATCCACAGGTCTGCTGCTGGGAGCGTGTGGCGGTGATGATACTGCAGAGGCACCCGAAGAGCAGTCAGATGATACAACGGTAGAAGAAACTGAAGATACAACTTCGACGGAAGAAGGTACAGAAAGCACTGAAGAAACACCTGACGATACTTCGGAAGAAGAAACTTCAGGTGATGCTGCAGATTCAGAAGGATCGGTTGAAGATAACTCGTCAGATGGAACAGGCGGCTCTGATGATGGTGAAACAGATTCAGCTGAAGATGACAGCGGTTCTGCTGATGAAAGCAGCGAATCCACTGACAGCACAGGTGTTGCAGTACTTGATCAGCTTGGATCCACACCTGAAGATGCCGTTTCAGCAGCACAGGAAAACTTTGACGGTGAACTTGTAGAACTGGAATTGGATGAAGATAACAACGAATGGGTTTATAAAGTCAATCTTGAAAATGATACCGAGGAATATGAAGCAGAACTTTCTGCAGAAGATTTATCAGTATTAAATGAAGAGACAGAAACAGATGAAGATAACAATACTGAAGACCAGTTCAGTTACGGAGATGCTATTCCGCATGATGAAGCAGTTCAAACCGCATTGGATGAAGCCGGCGGAGAGCTGGCCGGCTGGACATTGGATAAAGATGACGGTCAGCTTGAATACGAGGTTGAAGTGACCAATGCCGATAATGGTGACGACACCGATGTGACCATCAACGCAGAATCCGGTGAAGTCATTGAAGTGGACAATTAAGTTACAAAGTGAAAAAGCCTGAACAGGAAATCCTGTTCAGGCTTTTTTAATCTCTGAATCTTCTTAAGAAGTCCTGCAGCCTTGGATTGTCGGAAGTGTTGATTACTTCATCAGCCGAACCTGATTCAGCAATCACTCCCTCATCCAAGAATAAAACCCTATCTGCAATCTCTAATGCAAAATCCATTTCGTGTGTGACGAGGACCATTGCCATCTCATCATTCTCCGCAAGGTCTCTGATAACCTCGAGCACTTCACCTACAAGCTCAGGGTCAAGTGCAGAGGTGACTTCATCAAACAACATGATCTTCGGCTTCATAACCAAAGCTCTCGCCATAGCCACACGTTGCTTTTGTCCGCCGGACAAGTTCGAAGGATAAGCATCATATTTATCTCCTAATCCCACACGATCCAGCATCTGTTTTGCTTCCTCACGCGCTTCTTCTTTTTTCTTTTTCTTAACTTTTATGAGCGGCATTGCACAATTGTCCAGAATGGTTTTATGGGGAAACAGATTGAAGTGCTGGAAAACCATGCCGATATCCTTTCTCACTTCGGCAAGATGTTTTTCTTTGGCCGGCACTGATTTACCGCCCTTCTCCATTTTCCATAAATTTTTACCCGCTACATAAATATCGCCTTTCGTCGGCTCTTCGAGAGTCATCAGCAATCGGATAATCGTTGTTTTACCGGAGCCGCTCGGTCCGATGACCGCAATTTTTTCACTTGGACGGATATCTAAATTTATCCCTTTTAAAACATGTGTATCACCAAAAGATTTATGAACATCTTTATACTGTACTATCGGTTCCATTATTCGGTCACCTTCACTTTCATACTCTTTTTGTCAAAGCGGCGGTTCATCTTATTCTCCAGCATTCTGACAAGCAGTGCTGACGGATAACTTAGTACTAAGAATAGAATCGCCACAATAGTCAATGGTTCAATATACGACCATGTCTGAGCACCGTAACTGCGTGCAATACTCAGTATGCCGACCACACCGATTGTCGCTGCAAGCGGTACTTCCTTGAACAGAATGATCAGATAGTTACCAAGCATCGGAATCGTCGGCGGCAGCGCCTGTGGAAGTACGATATTGAACCACTTGTCCTTCAATGAGAAGTTAAGTGCAGTCGCTGCTTCCCACTGCCCTTTATCCACACTGTCGATACCGGAGCGGTATACTTCACTGACATATGTTGAAAAATGTATACCGAGTGCGAGCATCGCTGCTATGAATGGTGTAAACGAAGTACCGACATAAGGCACCATCGGCCAAGCATAATACAGAAAGAATATTTGCACAAGCGGCGGCGTCGATCTAATGAATTCCCTGATCCAGTAAACGATGAAATTAAAAGCTTTGATAGGCGTAGATTCCAATATCAGCCATATAAAGCCGGCCACCAGGGCAAGAGCGAAACTCGTGACTGTCAAACCCAGAGTTATATTGATTCCCGTAATAACTATCGGGAATGCATCGGCAAATGTTTCCCAACTCCAATAGCTCATCAGCTCGCCACCCCTTTCCTCGCAATTTTTTCACCTTTCTTGGACAGCCAGATGAGAGGCAGTGCAATGATGAAGTACATCATCAGCACCATCAGGTAAGCCAGCGGCCCTTCTGAGAGATTTGTCGAACGGTAAATGTCACCGTAATACAATATGTCTGTCAGACCGATCAGAGAGACGAGTGCCGTCCCCTTAAGTATCTGAATCGAGTAGTTCCCGAATTCAGGAAGCATCAGTCTTAATGCCTGCGGCAGAATGATTTCACGCATTCTCTGAAAACGGCTCAAGTTCAAAGCAATACCCGCTTCGGTCTGTCCTTTGTCCACAGAAACAACCGACGTTCTCACAACTTCGGACATATATGCTCCGTAGTTCAGTGCAACCGCAATCACACCTACCCACCAGTTGCTTCCAAGGTTGATATTAAACAGCATCGGCACCGCATAATATAACCAGAAAAGCTGGACAATCAATGATGTCCCTCTAAAAATCTCTACGTAAAAAGCAGTGAATCCCCGGATAAGAATATTACCCGATAATCTGGATAGACCGGCAACAAAAGCAATAGCAAAAGAAATCGCTGTTGCGGTGAGAAAAATACTGATTGTAGTACCTAACCCCTGCGATAAGTAGCTTAGGATGTTTAACCCCGTATCAAACATCGACTCACTCCTTTAAAAATCAGATAAAAAGGTCCAGATCTTCCACCGGAATCACTGGACCAGATAACTATTACGCTTCCTCTTCTTCTCCACCCTCACAAAGTTCTTCAGCAGTCTTTTCGCCTACTTCAACTCTGTTTGAGTCTGCCGTGAAACCATCAGCATTATCCAGAATCTCATCAATTGTTCCATCTTCTTTTAATGTTTCCAGCGCTTCATTGTAAGCATCACGCAGTTCTTCATCATCTTGATTGAATGCAGCAGCACCATAACTAGGAATACCTTCTATGTCCGGCTGCTCAAAGTCTTCAACCAGCTCTACATCATCACTGCCTAAAGATTCATAAGCCGCTCTGATTGTTGCTTCAGTTGCAGCAGCAACATCAGCATTTCCTGATTGTACAGCTGATAACTGACCTGGAATGTCAGCAACCGACATAATCTGGTCATCAGCTACACCTTCCTGAGCGACGAAATCAAACTGTGTCGTACCTTCCATCAATGCAAGCGTTACATCCGGGTTATCTGCAATATCTGCATAACTCTGAATGTCTTCAGGGTTTCCGGCTGCGACAACCAGTCCTTCACCATATTGCATTTCTGGTTCTGAGAAAATCGCATTTTCACATCTGTCCGGAAGAATCGCCATACCAGCAGTAATAACATCATACTGTCCGGCCTGAACACCCGGGATCAATTCGCCCCAGTCAGTCAGATGTCCATTTACTTCCTCAACACCCATTTCTTCGAACACTGCTGTGGCTATTTCAATATTCGCACCTTCAAGTTCCCCTGTATCTGAGTTTTCAAATGCATAAGGCGGTTCATTAGCGAAGCCGACGTTTACCATGCCTGCTTCCTGAAGCTCAGCTACTCTGCCGTCATCACCATTACCTTCAGCTTCACCATTGTCTGAATCTTCACCATTACCGCAGGCGGCCAGGACGAGCGCCAGGGTAAACGTGAGAAATAATGTAAGTTTTTTCAAATAAATCTCCTCCTATATATTTTTGAAATACTTATGCCTACATAATAAGTAAGCGCCAACCAAGTTAATACTAGATTGGATAAAAATGGGTGTAGAGGCATAAAAAGTCCTTTCAATACAAAGTATGTTGTATTGAAAAACCAAATCATGTTTTTATATTACTATAGTTGTAACACTATTGTAACAGCAATTGTGTAAAATGTGTCTTGAAATTCCGATAAGGTGTAAAAGTGCAATATTATGTATTTGTATTATATCTTTCGTTTCTGTAATTGAAAAATTATTTTATAAATAATATTGCATCCATATCATTGTCGATTATGCTTCCTGCACCCTTGCATCAGCTGTTTCTTCAAATCTTTCCTCCGCCGTTTCTTCTTCTGCTGCTCCTCCTGCAACTGCCTTTCCATAGTCCTCTTCAGACATGGACAGAACTTTTCTGTTCAACAAAGTCACAGCAAAAATCACTATAGAGAGACCGCTGACTATGTTGATGATCCAGTAACCTCCTATATCATACAAAACGCCATAAATGATGGTGCCGAGCGGCATCAGACTCGATGCAACGAGTCCAAGGCTGGAAAATACACGCCCTTTAATCTTTTGCGGCACAATCAGCTGCAGATATATCCCCATTGGAATATTAGCAAGCTGCATCCCTATCGCCAGACCAAAGCCGAGCATGGCGACATATATAAAATTAAATACAGTTCCCAATCCAAGGTAGATTGGCAGTGGATAGACCACTGTGAGCAGAGCCAATAATAAAAGCCCTTTCTTTTCTACAGCAACCGGATTCTTCATCTTTTTGCGGGCGCCTATCAAAATACCGCCCGCAAGCATTCCCAACCCTAAAAATGCATTGACATACCCGACAATCTCCGGGCTGAAATCAAGCTCTGTAATCATCATCTTCTCCGGAAGTATGGACATTGTCGCCCCGACAAGATTGATAAATGCCGCGAGTATGAATACTCTTTTCAGCACTTTATTATTTACAATGAACATCATGCCTTCACTGATATCTTTTTTAAATTTACTCAAAGGTTTTGGGCTTTCCACTATATCTTCTTCGTAATTTTCAGGTTCCAAATACAAGTCAAACTTCAGTAAAAAATCCAGCACTGACGAAATACCAAACAGTATTAAATAGATTAATATAATCTGATTAAAAGATAACAGTCCAAAAAGTATTCCACCTAATATCGGACCGGCTATGACAGCAGTAGATAATATTGCAGATACATACCCCATGACTTTTTGGATTCTGTTCTTATGGAACAGCTCGGTCATTGCCGCCTGAAATGCATTCGATACGAACGGGCTGATCAATGAGGTTAAAAATGTCGTAATATAAATTGCCGAAAGGTTTATGCCGAAGAAATACGAATAGATGAATAACCCCAGCAGTACTGAAGTAAACAATATTTCACCGGAAATGACTATCTTCCGCTTATTGCCCAAATCACTGATTAGTCCGGAAAACGGCAGCAGTATCAAAGATACAATAATGGCTATCGCCAGGTTGATCGAGAAATAGAACGACGACCCTGTTTCATAAATAATAAAATACGACACTGCAAATAAATACACGTGGTCACCGATACTCAACATCACACGGCTGAATACATAAATTAAAAAATTCAACCGCTCTCTGAAAGGTATTTCTTTTTTTAATATCATTTTACCACCCTTTGTTTAATCTAATTAAACTTATTGTAAAATATCAAGACTTGCTTGTCAATGAAAAGTTTAATATAATTAAACTAATGAATTGGAGTGAAACCTATGGCACTGGGAAAACGGAT
>DEQG01000101.1:0-3421 GCA_002360325.1 Salinicoccus sp. UBA3372
GTCCCTGCTCGGATATTTATGATAAAAAACAGTCTGCCTTCGATTTTGGCAGACTGCTTTTTCATCATTACTGATTTTTAAAATCAAACTCTCCATATGAACTCACATTAATATTACCTAAACTTGCAGAATATGCATTATAATCTGTCGGATGAAGGATGAATATTGCAGGTGCTTCTTCAATTAAAATCTCCTGAACTTCGGCATATAGTTCATGCCTCTTTCCTTCGTCAGCCTCCTGTCTCCCCTCGTCTATTAATTTATCCGCTTCTTCGTTGCTGAAGTACATAAAGTTTGCCCCTGGATTACTGCTGTCAGAATGGAATATTGGTTTAATCCCGTTGTCAGGATCACCTGTAGAATTCCCCCAACTCATTATATATAAATCATGTTCCTGATTGCCCAGTGCATCTAGAAAGGAACCCCATTCAAGCTGAACAATTTCTAAATCCACCCCGATTTCCTTAAGTGATTCCTGAAGCCATATCGCTGTATCCACGCGCTGTGGATTGTCATCATTCACATACATGGTAAGGCTGAATCCATCTGGATACCCTGCTTCTTCGAGTAAGCGTTCAGCTTCGTCCAAATCATATTCAAGTGGCTCCAGTGAATCATTGAACCCAAATATATCCGGTGCAAGCGGTGACACTGCTTCAATACCTGCACCGTCATAGACACCTTCAATCACTTCTTCCTTGTTGAAGGCGTGACTGATTGCCTTACGCACTTTCTTGTCTTGGAGAATTTCACTTTCAGTATTCATACCAATATATTCAAGTGCGACCGTCTCTGTTTCTGCCAGCTCCACTTCCTCATTCGGCTCAAGACGCTCTCTGTCACTCGGTGGAACATCCCCTATGACATCTGCTTTGCCTGTTTCGATTTCAGCAATACGCGAGCCGGTTTCCGGTACGACCTTTAAAGTCAGTTCATCAATATTCACATCGCCAGCCCAATATTCTTCGTTGCCTGTTAATGATGTACTTTCACCAGGTGTGCGTGAATCGAACTCAAGATACCCTGTACCTATCGGATTTTGTTCAACAATCGAACCTGCAAACTCTGAAATTTTTTCCGCAATTTCTGTGTGTTCATCTCCTCCTTCATCCCTCAGTTCATAATATTCTTCCAAGGTCATATCAACTTCCGCTTCTTCTAAAGCAAATTGATAATCCTCGTCGATCTGCTCTGGAGAGATCATATCGCCGGCACCGTGGCTTAAATGATTAAGGAGCGGCTGGAATGGATACTCTGTTTTTATTTCCACTATGTAATCTTCAATAACTTTCACTTCTTCAATCGCTTCCAGCACATGTGAACGGGATGCCGCACGCCCCGGGTCAAGCAGACGTTCTATGTTTGCTTTGACCGCCTCTGCATCGAACTTCGAGTCATCATGGAATGTGACACCTTCCTGTAAAGTGAAGTGCCAAGTCAAATCATCTATTTGCTCCCACTCTGCAGCAAGTGATGGAACGATTTCAAAATTCTCATCCTGTTTGACCAACCCTTCAAAAATATGTTCTCTCACTCTCTCGGAGGGTGAGTCGTTACTGCCGTGAGGATCGACTGACACAGCATCTGACGGTAGTGATAAAGTGATGGATTCTCTTTCCCCGGCAGTTTCTTCGCTTGCTTCTGCGTCTTCCTCCACTTCACCATCATTTGTACAGGCGCCCAGTATCAATATTAATGAAAATAATAAACTGATTGCTGAAAAATGCTTCATTTTAAATACCTACCTTCTTAATATACTTTATATCATATAATGTTACTATGATTTAAAATGAAGTCAATGAGAATTTTGATTTATTAAATAATTCCAAGAAAAAAGCCTCTGGAGCACTAGCTCCAGAGGATAAATTTTATTTACTCCAAACTTCTTCCGCAACTTCTTTGATCAGCTCAAGTTTTTCCCACTGCTCTTTTTCAGTCAGGTTATTGCCTTCTTCGGTTGAGGCGAAACCGCACTGCGGGCTGATGCATAATCTGTCTTTATCGATATATTTTGCCGCTTCTTCAATGCGTCCTTTGATTTCTTCTTTATCTTCAAGCTCCGGCAGTTTGGAGGAAAACAGACCGAGGACCACGACTTTATCACCACTCACTTTTGACAGTGATTCAAAACCGCCGGCACGCTCCGTATCGAACTCCAGATAGTAGCCTTCCACATTTTCTTCTCCGAATAAAACATCCGCTACCGTATCATACGCACCGGACGTCGCCCATGTTGAACGGTAGTTTCCACGGCACACGTGTGTTGTAATGACGAGGTCTTCAGGACTGCCTTCAATGGCTTTATTGTTCAAACCGACATATTTTCTGCTCAGATCTTCAACAGTGAAGTCCTCATTCATGTTCTTCCAGAATTCTTCATCGACGATCATGCCCCACGTACAGTCATCCAGCTGCAGGTTCCGGCAGCCCGCCGCGTACAGTTCTTTAATGAAAGTCTGATATGCCGCCGCAATATCCTCAATCAGTTCCGCTTCATCCGGATAAAATTTGTCAGTCGTTTTCTTATTCTCCGGACGATGCAGCTCCGCTAAAAACTGGGCAGGTGCTGGAATCGTCTGCCTTGCGATGATATCCTCATCAGCGAACCGGTTCACAAACTTGAAATGTTCGATGAATGGATGGTTTGAACCGCCGAGCTTTCCTGTCAGACGCGCCGACTCCGCTCTCGTTTCCGCTTCGACAAATTTATAACCTTCATCAATTTCCACTTTCTCCACACCTTCAAGTCCCCACATAAAGTCGAGATGCCACCATGATCTGCGGAATTCACCATCCGTAATTGCTTCCAAACCGATTCCTTTCTGCTTTTCGATCAGCTCTTCAATCACTTCATCTTCCACCGACTTCAATTCCTCTTCGGCAATCGTCCCTTTGGCAAATGCATCACGCGCTTCCTTCAATCTTGACGGACGCAGGAAACTTCCCACGTTATCAAATCTGAAAGGCGCAGTTTTTCTTTCGGTCAAATTACTTATAGTCATATTGAGCACTCCTCTATGTGTTATTGATGTATCAAGATTAGCATATAGACGAGTAATAGTATAAGAGTTAATATTCATGCCTTGATATAGCTTTTAGCTATACTCCATTTAAGGTATACTTTAAATAAACTTCTTCAGAAAGCAGGTATATTTATGACAATCCAGCAATTGAAGTATTTGATAGAAGTCGTAAACACAGGATCCATCAATGAAGCTGCCAAAAATTTATACATATCACAGCCGACATTATCCAAATCAATCAAGATGCTCGAGAAGGAAATGGGCATCCTCATTTTCACGAGGACTCCCACAGGCATCGTGCTGTCTTCTGACGGCGCTGAATTTATGAGCTACGCAAGACAGGTCGTCGAACAGGTCGGCTTGATGGAAAACCGCTACCTGGATTCACCGCAGCAGGA